>NZ_JABULD010000777.1:0-985 GCF_014060985.1 Pseudomonas sp. MD195_PC81_125 | reverse complement strand
CTGATAGCTCCTTGAACCGGGTGACCACCGTGGTTTTGCCTGTATTGGACTCACCGACAAACATGAGGTTTGGCATACGAGGACGCTCGGGCTTGCGTAGCAAGCCATTGAGGATGTCCATCAGGTTGTTAGCCGCCTGGTAATCAACCCAGCGCGGCTCATCCAGGAATGCGAGCCGATCAAGATCGGACTTTTCCATCACGTCTCTGAACTGCGGTGTGATATGGGCGTAATTGGTCACCAGACTTCTCCAAAAGTGTCCACTTCATCCACCGACAACAGTTGCGGCGATTCAGGTAACCCAATAGGTGGCAACTTGGGCTCGACGTGCGGCGTGGGCCGAGCCGGCGTAGTTTGTTTGGTGTTGTTCGTCCGCTTCTGAACACTTTTGCGAGCCTGCTTGGTGCGCACGGCAGCCTCAGTTTCCTGCTGCTTGTTTTCGTCCAACATCCGTTCGATAACGTCGTGGTTGACCGCGTCGCGGCCGGCCTTCCTCGCTTTTTTCTTGGCGTTGACGTACTCGCCCACCGTTACGCCGGCGTATCTGCCACGAATGATCGGTACCTCAAAGTGCTCTCTCAACGCCGGGTCGTAGAACCAGATTCGATTGATGTCACGAGGGTCGCGGCGAAAAAGGAATTTTCGAGCCTTACCTGTTTTAGGATCGGTTGCACCTATCCACGGCCGCAGTGCTTCAGCGAAATACATCGCGTCCATTTCCACGCCATAGGGGTGAATGGTTCGCAGCGTCGCAGGCAAGAAGTCGAGTTGGAAACCCCACGGATCCGCGACCCTGGGCGGTAGGGGCACAATCGGGTCGTGCTCTTTATCTCCGAAAAATGCCAGATTCCATTTCTTGATCGGCGCCATGTCGATCTCTTCATGGAATTTATTGTTGTACTTGATGAGGTTTCTGACCAACCGCTGCTCGTATTCTGCAAACGTGTAGATCGACTGCTTCTCAGAGTCATATTCACGACGCTCG
>NZ_JABULD010000519.1:0-4609 GCF_014060985.1 Pseudomonas sp. MD195_PC81_125 | reverse complement strand
AAACATGCACAAGAGTCTTCCAGCAAGAGGATCCGCTGCATAACAGGGCAAGTCATAACAACCAGGCCTAGTTGCGCACATCTTGAGTGCACTTATTTAGACACTCGGAACTTAGTATGCCTGCACACGGCATTGTGGCGCCTGTTTGCCGCACTTTCGAGTGCACTATGACCGCTGAACACCATTAACTCCGGCCATCTAATGGCTTGATAAAACACAGAGGTATTTGCGATGCGCATCAGCATATTTGGTTTGGGTTACGTTGGCGCAGTATGTGCCGGTTGCCTGTCTGCACGGGGCCATGACGTGGTTGGCGTCGATGTTGCCAAAGACAAGATCGACATGATCAACGCCGGCAAGTCGCCGATTGTTGAACCGGGTCTGGGCGAACTTCTGGCCCAGGGTATCGAGACCGGTCGTCTGCGCGGTACAACCAACTTCGCCGAAGCAATTCGTGACACCGACCTGTCGATGATCTGCGTCGGTACACCAAGCAAGAAGAACGGCGACCTGGAACTGAACTACATCGAGGCGGTGTGCCGCGAGATCGGTTTCGTGCTGCGTGAAAAATCCACCCGCCACACCATCGTGGTGCGCAGCACCGTGCTGCCGGGTACCGTCGCCAACGTGGTCATCCCGATCCTCGAAGACTGCTCGGGCAAGAAGGCCGGTGTCGATTTCGGCGTCGCGGTCAACCCGGAATTCCTGCGTGAATCCACCGCGATCAAGGACTACGACCTGCCACCGATGACCGTCATCGGCGAGTTCGACAAAGCCTCGGGCGACGTTCTGCAATCGCTGTACGAAGAACTCGACGCACCGATCATCCGCAAGGACATCGCTGTCGCCGAGATGATCAAGTACACCTGCAACGTCTGGCACGCGACCAAAGTGACCTTCGCCAACGAGATCGGCAACATCGCCAAAGCGGTCGGCGTCGATGGCCGTGAAGTGATGGACGTGGTCTGCCAGGACAAGACCCTCAACCTGTCCCAGTACTACATGCGCCCGGGCTTCGCCTTCGGCGGTTCGTGCCTGCCCAAAGACGTGCGCGCCCTGACCTACCGCGCCGGTTCGCTGGACGTCGAAGCACCGCTGCTCAACTCGCTGATGCGCAGCAACGAATCGCAAGTGCAGAACGCCTTCGACATCGTTGAAAGCCACGACAAACGCAAAGTCGCCCTGCTCGGCCTGAGCTTCAAGGCCGGCACCGACGACCTGCGCGAAAGCCCGCTGGTGGAACTGGCCGAAATGCTGATCGGCAAGGGCTATGACCTGAGCATCTACGACAGCAACGTCGAGTACGCCCGTGTTCACGGCGCGAACAAGGACTACATCGAGTCGAAGATCCCGCACGTGTCGTCCCTGCTCAACGCGGACTTCGATTCGGTGATCGACAACTCCGACGTGATCATCCTCGGCAACCGCGACGAGAAATTCCGCGCGCTGGCCCAGGAAGCTCCGCAAGGCAAACAGGTCATCGACCTGGTCGGCTTCATGGCCAAAGCCACCAACCCAGGTACTCGCACTGAAGGTATCTGCTGGTAACACAGACGTTGCGCGCCGCCGCGTAACCCATAGGCGGCGCGCAACCAATGTGTGATCCCGGAATGTAGGAGCTGCCGCAGGCTGCGATCTTTACCCGGCGCACTTGAGTCCTGAGTGAACCCGAAAAAGATCAAAAGATCGCAAGCCTTCGGCAGCTCCTACATGTCCTTGCAAGTTTTTGTATGCCTGCCTTAACCCCATCGGGCCACCCGACAGGCTCGCCCGAGATAGAGACGGATGCAGATTATGCACAGGCTAAAGCACGGCCTACTTCAGGCCGCCGGTTGGCTGTTTTACCTCAGTTTGTTGATGGGTCTGGCCTTGATGCTGCCCACGTCCACATTCGACTCCGAGTCGAAGGACTTCATTTTCCTGATTGGCGCCGTGGGTATCTGGCGCTACTCGATGGGTGCAACGCACTTTGTGCGCGGCATGATTTTTCTCTACATCGTTTACCCGCACCTGCGCCGCAAAGTGCGCAAGCTGGGTAAAGCGGCGGACCCGTCGCATGTGTTTCTGATGGTCACCAGTTTCCGTATCGACGCGCTGACCACCGCGCAGGTCTACAGCTCGGTGATCCGCGAAGCCATCGACTGCGAACTGCCGACCACCGTGGTCTGCTCGATCGTCGAAATGTCCGATGAGCTGTTGGTGAAAGCGCTGTGGGCGCGGATGAATCCGCCAGACCGGGTGAAGCTCGACTTCGTGCGCATTCCCGGCACCGGCAAGCGTGATGGCCTGGCCTACGGTTTCCGCGCGATCTCCCGTCACCTGCCGGACGACCGCGCCGTAGTGGCCGTGATCGACGGCGACACCGTGCTCGGCGAAGGCACCGTGCGCAAGACCGTGCCGTGGTTCCAGCTGTTCGGCAATGTCGGCGGCCTGACCACCAACGAATTCTGCGAAGTGCGCGGCGGCTACATCATGAGCGAATGGCACAAGCTGCGTTTCGCCCAGCGTCACATCAACATGTGCTCGATGGCCCTGTCCAAGCGCGTGCTGACCATGACCGGGCGTATGTCGGTGTTCCGCGCCACCGTGGTGACCGACCCGGAATTCATCGCCGACGTCGAAAGCGACTCGCTGCAACACTGGCGCCTGGGCCGTTTCAAGTTCCTCACCGGTGACGACAAATCGAGCTGGTTCAGCCTGATGCGTCTGGGTTACGACACCTTTTACGTGCCGGACGCCGCGATCAACACCGTTGAACATCCGCCGGAAAAGAGCTTCATCAAGGCCAGCCGCAAGCTGATGTTCCGCTGGTACGGCAACAACCTGCGCCAGAACTCGCGAGCGCTGGGCCTGGGTGTGAAACGCCTCGGCGCCTTCACCTCGGTGGTGCTGTTCGACCAGCGTGTGTCGATGTGGACCTCGCTGCTGGGCCTGACCGTGGCGATCATCGCCAGCTTCAAGTACGGCGGTGCGTTCATCCTCGCCTACCTGCTGTGGATCGGCATCACGCGCCTGATTCTGACCTTGCTGCTGTCGTGCTCCGGTCACCGGATCGGCCCGGCCTATCCCGTGATTCTGTATTACAACCAGATCGTCGGTGCGCTGGTGAAGATCTACGTGTTCTTCCGCCTCGACCAGCAATCCTGGACGCGCCAACCCACTTCCCTGACCCGTGATCTCGCCAGCTTTCAACGTTGGTTCAACACCTGGTCGTCTCGGACCATGACCTTCTCCGCCGGCAGCATTTTCGTCGCCGTGCTGCTGATGATGGTCTGACCTGCCCCTATTGAATTAACAAGGAAATCGCCCCCATGAATACCGCCGTCAACGCCAACGTAGTGCATGAATCCGAAGCCCAGCGTCAGCACGCCCGAGTGAAAATCCCGGCCAAACTGCGCTTCTTCGGCCCGGACCGGACGCCGGTCGAGGCGCGGGTCCTGGACCTGTCCGCCGGTGGTCTGGCGTTCAACGCCGGACAACTGCCGCTCAAGACCGGCGACGTGTACAAGGCACGCCTGCAATTCGTGATCGACAACCTCGGCCTGGCCATGGACGTCGAACTGCAAGTGCGCTCCTACGACCGCCAGAGCGGCCGCGTCGGTTGCCAGTTCCAGAACCTCGAACCGCAAGACATCTCGACCCTGCGTCACCTGATCACGTCGCACCTGGCCGGCGACATCGTCAGCATGGGTGAAGTGCTGGCGACGCTGCAGCGCGACAACTTCACCAAGGCGCGCAAGGTCAAGGACGGCGGCAGCGGCATGACCCCGTTCGGGCGTCTGAAAGCGGTGACCTTCAGGCGCCGGGGTATTCGCCATCGGCCTGGTGGCGTTCGGTTTCGTCTTCAAGTCGGTGTACGGCATGTACTTCGTCAGCCATGCGCAGGCCGGTCTGGTCAGCGTACCGGGAATGAACATCACCATGCCGCGTGACGGCACCGTGCAGAGCCTGGTCAAGTCCGACGGCGTCGCCGCCAAAGGCGCCCCGCTGGCGACCTTCAGCACCAGCATGCTCGACGTGCTCAAGGGCCATCTCGACGAAGACCAGTTGCAACCGGCCAAGGTGGAAGAACTGTTCGGCAAGCAGATGACCGGCACCCTGACCTCGCCGTGCGATTGCACCGTGGCCCAGCAACTGGTGGCTGACGGTCAGTACGCAAGCAAAGGCGACGTGATTTTCACCCTGGTGCCGCGCAACACCCAGGCCACCGTCGATGCGCGCTTCTCCTATCGCCAGTTCGGCGACGTGCGTCCGGGGACGCCAGTGAGCTTCCAGATCGCCGGCGAAGACCAGACCCGCACCGGCAAGATCGTCAGCAGCACCAGCCTGAAAAGCGCCGACCTGTCCTCCGACATCCGCGTGCAGATCCAGCCGGACGAACCGCTGGACAGCAGCTTCGCCGGCCGTCCGGTGGAAGTGAACAGCGACCGTGGTCCGAACCTGAACTGGCTGATCGACAAAGCCATGGCTGCCGGTCTTTAAGTCGAGGACATGCCTGTGACTATCATCCGTCTCCTGAGAACACCGCGATCCCTGTGGGAGCTGGCTTGCCAGCGATTGGATCAACGCGGTCTGTCTGACACACCGAGCCGCCTGAATCGCTGGCAAG
>NZ_JABULD010000424.1:0-1236 GCF_014060985.1 Pseudomonas sp. MD195_PC81_125 | reverse complement strand
GATCAAAAGATCGCAGCCTTCGGCAGCTCCTGCATGGGGTGGTGTGCTTCCCTGTAGGAGCTGCCGAAGGCTGCGATCTTTTCGGTTTTCCATAAAAAAGCGCTGCCATCCCGGCAGCGCTTTTACCAATCCTTGTTGTTTTTCTTATCCTTGCATCACAGCCCACAACGCTTCCAGTTCGGCCTCGCTGAACAGGTCAGCGGGATAGCGCTCAATCATCATCCGGCGCGGATCAGGTTCCCTGATCTGACGCGTTCCATTGGACTTCAAAAAGTGCGCGACAATCTGGAGCGATTCGCCGTTTACGGCCATGGGATGCAAATTCCGCTCGCTGATTACGTTCACTTCGGCGTTCATTTCAGCGCTCTCTCCCCGTTCGTGAGCGGCTAAGTTATCCAAGGTATATGACAGAACTGTTGAAGTTCCCCCCCTCCCTAGTGCGCGTTAACCGATACAAGAGCTATGCCAAGGTGTCCGATTTGGCGACAGGCGGATACGAAGAAGCCCGCGGTCCAGCAGGACCGCGGGCTTCTTCGCACCCATCGCAAAAAACTTGCAGCCCGGGTGATTTATTAATCAACTCAGGCTGTTACGTCTCAACTCACTCTTTGTGCGGGGCTGGCTGCTGTTGGGTAAGGCAGTGGATATTGCCGCCGCCCAGTAACAGTTCGCGGCCCGGCACCATCACCACTTCGTGCTGCGGGAACAGCTTCTGCAGGATTTCCCGCGCAGGCGCATCCATCGGATCGTCGAAGCTCGGCGCGATGATGCCGCCGTTGACGATCAGGAAGTTCACGTAGGAACCCGCCAGGCGCACGGATGGGTTGCGCTCCTGCGTACCGTCCACCGGATCGACACCGGCGCACTCTTCTTCGGTGGCGTACAGCGGCCCCGGAATCGGCATCTTGTGCACCGTGAATGGGCGGCCCTTGGCGTCGGTGCTGCTTTGCAGCACGTTCATTGCGGCCTGGCAGCGCGGGTAATTCGGATCCTGCGGATCGTCGGTCCATGCCAGCAATACTTCGCCCGGGCGCACGTAGCAGCAGAAGTTATCCACATGGCCGTCGGTTTCGTCGTTGAACAGGCCATCCGGCAACCAGATGATCTTATCCACAGACAGATTGTCGCGCAGCACCGCTTCGATCTCTTCGCGCCCCAGATGCGGATTGCGGTTGTGGTTGAGCAGGCACTCTTCGGTGGTGATCAGCGTGCCTTCACCGTCGACGTGAATCGAAC
>NZ_JABULD010000776.1:0-3607 GCF_014060985.1 Pseudomonas sp. MD195_PC81_125 | reverse complement strand
CCCAAACGTTCCAGAGGGGGCGCAGCAACTCCTACTCGAGCGCGGATGGCCGGAACATAAGGATGAAATGGTATGACGGATATCGCTTGGCGCTGGAGATGGGCGGAGGTGGATTCCGAGCTATTGGTGTCGCAAGCTGTCGCGGACATCTTGGATAGTCATCGGCAGGGCCTCTTTGGCGTGGAGCGAGGGGGACAGTTATTCGTCAACCCGGTTAATCCGAAAGGGTTGCTGCTGGCCTTGGCCACGTTGCCTCATCGCGCCGATCGGTCAGGCTGGTCTTGGCTAGAGTTGGATGCGGAGCGGTGCCGTCAGGAGATCCAAGCTGCCAACGAACAAGGGTTACGTCTGGTGGGCTATTGGCATACGCATCCCCAATCTGTTCCGGTGATTTCTCCGGCAGACATAGGAAGTTTCTCCAGATTTGCTGCGCGTTACACGCAGGATCTACCGCACCCAATAGCCGTTATCGTTGGCAAGTCCGAAAAACCAGAAGGCATCAAGGCTTGGTCGTTCAGGGGCGGCAGATATGTTGAAGCAACTTGGCTTAGATAAGCTTCAAGTCAGTGCCATGGGAGGCGTCAGCGGTTACCCTTACCCGCCAGCATTAGCGCGAAGAGCTCTGCCTGAAAGCGAGCATCATCCAATGCGTTATGGTTCGGTTCGCTGAGTGGCTTCAGCGCAGCGGTCATCTTGGATGATTTTGTTTCCTGCCAGCTGCAACCTACAGCTCCCATGAAGTAGGCCTTCATGTCGATAGCGGTAAAACCAAAGGGGTTGGTTTCCAAGTATTTGTGGAAGTAGTAGTTGACGAATGACCAGTCAAACGGTGCATTGAGTCCTACGAAAATGACCTTCTGCCCCGTTTGGCAGGATGATTTCAGCCATTCACCAAATGTCAGCATCGCCTGTTGCGGAGTGAGTCCTTCGCGCTCCAGCTTCTCCAGACTCAGCCCCGATACTGCCAGTGCTTCTGGGTCGTGTTTTGGACTGTCAGGTCGTAGTTCAAGATAGATGGACGTGGCAGGTTGATCTACAAGGCAAGCTCCAATGGAAAGCAGGCTGTATTCGCCTGGTATAGGTCCAGAAGTCTCGACGTCGACGGAAACATAAAGCTCATCAGGGTTCATGTCATATCCTTTTCGTGTAGTTGCCAGATCACGCTCAAGCTCGGTAAGCGTCTGCCGAACACATCTTGTACCAGCCCGTTTGGTGTAGACGGACGCTCGAAACACCCTGTCGAGGCTATCGCGCTATTCGGTTTCGATGGCAGCTTGCTCCCCCTATGCTCTTGACTCGTCTAGGAGCAGCAACCAGAGCGAACCCCAGCAGCAGGTTCAAAAAGTGACTCAACAATCGTGCAGTCTGGAGTGTTCAAACCTAGGCATGTTGACTCACACATACCTGCCATTGAGAGCAGCTCTACCCGGATTTGCTGAAGCTTTGCTACCTTCGACTCTACTTCCGCTAGGTGCTTCTTGACCACCGAAAGCGCGTCAGCGCACGGACGATCAGCATCTGCTGCGAGCGCGATGAGTTCTCGGATATCTTCGAGCGGGAAACCCAATTCACGATTCTGCCGGATGAAGACGAGTCTTGATCGATGCTTTTCAGTATAGATTCGATGCCGCCCAGTCGACCGCAGGGCGGGAGGTAAAAGGCCTATTTTCTCGTAGTAGCGAATCGTTTCAATGTGGCAACCCGTTGATTTCGACAGCGCCCCGATTCCTGACATGCAAACTCCCCAAGCATTTTCTTGAACCTGTAGCAGCTACAGATATTAACCTGTCTTCAGAAAATAATTTCACGCGCTTGAAGGGCATTTTGTGGACAGAGAACAGCTAGAGACTAACCAGATTCCCATTTACTTCGTCGCGGTCATTGTCGCGGCCCTCGGAGGCCTGCTCGCCCCCAATGCGTCTGAAGCATTAGGGTCGACGGTGACACCCACCATCGCAGTGCTGATGTACGCCATGTTTCTACAGATCCCGTTCTTGGATCTCCGTAATGGCCTCGCAAATAAGCGTTTCATGGCAGCGCTGCTCACAGCCAACTTCGTGGCCATCCCCTTGCTGGTTTGGGCATTGACGATGGGGATAACCAATCACCCGGCGATTTTGGTGGGTGCCCTGTTGGTCTTGCTGACGCCTTGTATCGACTATGTGGTGGTTTTTACCCATATCGGTAAAGGCGACTCCAAACTCACTCTGGCGGCCACCCCATTGCTTCTTTTGATGCAGCTTGTGCTGCTGCCGGTGTACCTGACCTTCATGCTGGGTAACGACTCAACAGTGGTCATTTCTATAGGCCCATTTGTTGAGGCCTTTGTGATGCTGATCGCTTTGCCTTTGGTCTTAGCGGTAGCAACAGCTGCCGGGGCAAAGAGATCACGCATCGTTGAAAGCTGGAACAACGCATGGGCCTGGATGCCTGTACCGGCTATGGCGGCTGTATTGGTCGTAGTGATCGGCGCTCAGATTTCAACGGTGGTCAGAGACATCGACAAGCTGCTGCCTGTTATTCCCGCCTACATTGGTTTCACGCTCTTGGCACCGGTGGTAGGTGCGCTGGTGGCTCGGGCGTTTAAGTTACCGGCCAGCACGGCAAGATCAGTCGCTTTCAGCAGTTCGACACGAAACTCATTAGTGGTTCTGCCATTGGCATTGGCCTTGCCCGAGGAAATCAGAGGGCTCGCTGCGGCAGCAGTCATTACTCAAACGCTGATTGAGTTGGTCAGCGAACTAATTTACATCCGAGCAATTCCTGCTTTGGTGTGGCGCAAAATGTAGATGCCAGGGCAGACACCCTGCGCGATTAAACAGGCGCCCACATGTGCGGCAGCAGCTTGTTAATCTCACTCGCGCGCTGCGTCGGCAGGCGCATGAGAACATCCTTTAGATAGGCGTACGGATCATGGCCATTCAGCCGTGCTGACTGGATCAAGCTCATGATCGCCGCAGCCCGTTTTCCGCTGCGTAGCGACCCGGCGAAGAGCCAGTTCTTGCGCCCAAGAGCCCATGGCCGGATCTGGTTCTCCGCCCAATTATTATCAATGGGAACCGCCCCGTCATCGAGGTAGCGCGACAGCGCTGCCCAGCGTTTAAGGCTGTAATCGAGTGCTCTGCTGATGGCCGAACCTTCGGGCACAAGATCACGCTGCGCGATCATCCAGGCATGCAGCCTATCCATCACCGGTACGGCTTTTTCTTGCCGTATTCGGCGCCGTAAATCCGGCTCCAGGTCTCTGACTTCTCTTTCGATTTCGTACAACAACTGGATATAGCGCAGGGCTTGCTCGGCGAGCGTGCTTTTATTCGTAGCGTGCAGTTCGAAGAACTTGCGCCGTGTATGGGCCATGCAGCCGATCTCTGTCACGCCGAGTTCAAAGCTGGCCTTGTAGCCGCCAAAATCGTCGCAGACCAACTTGCCCTTCCAGTCCTGAAGGAAGTTGCGAGCATGCTCTCCGGCGCGACTGGAGCTGAAGTCATAAACCACCGCTGCCACATCCGAGAACTGGCTGGTAGCGTAGGCCCACACATAGGAGCGATGGGTTTTCTTTGTTCCCGGCATGAGCATCTGCACCGGTGTTTCATCTGCGTGGATGACT
>NZ_JABULD010000408.1:0-2710 GCF_014060985.1 Pseudomonas sp. MD195_PC81_125 | reverse complement strand
CGAGCGCGGTGTCGGCCACCACCACAGTGGCGGTCGGGCGCTGGGTGTCGATCGAGTAATTGTTGGAATCGGTGGTGCCGCTGCCGGCATTGCCGGACAGGTTTTGAACACCGGAATTGTCCAGCGTAATCAGGTTGGTGGCGTCGGTGATGTTGGTGGTCGGTGTGAACGTTGCCGTCCAGGTAATGCCGCCGTCGCTGCTGCTCACCGCAGATAACGTGCCGTTGGCGATGGTCAGGTCGGCATTGGTGAAACCGGTCACCGCTTCGCTGAAGGTGATGGTCACCAGCGAGGACTCGCCGATTTTCAGGCTGGGGTCGGACACGATGATGGTCGCGGTCGGCAGCACGGTGTCGATGGTGTAATTGTTGGAGTTGGTGGTGCCGCTACCGGCGTTACCCGCGAGGTCCGCGATGCCGGTGTTGGCCAGCGTGATCAGGTTGCTCGCGTCGTTGACGCCCACGTTCGGGGTGAACGTCGCCGTCCAGGTAATGCCGCCGTCGCTGCTGCTCACCGCCGTCAACGTACCGTTGGCGATGGTCAGGTCGGCGTTGGTGAAACCGCTCACCGCTTCGCTGAACGTGATGGTCACCAGCGAGGTTTCGCCGGCCGTAAGGTTGCTGTCGGCGACCACGATGGTCGCGGTCGGGCGCTGGGTGTCAATGGCGTAGTTGTTGGAGTCGGTGGTGCCGCTGCCAGCGTTGCCCGCCAGGTCGGCAATGCCGGTGTTGTCCAGAGTGATCAGGTTGGTGATGTCGGTGATGCTGGCGCTCGGGGTGAACGTCGCGGTCCAAGTGATGCCGCCATCGCTGCTGCTCACCGCACTCAGCGTGCCGTTGGCAATGGTCAGGTCGGCGTTGGTGAAGCCGGTCACCGCTTCGCTGAAGGTGATGGTCACCAGCGAGGTTTCGCCGATTCGCAGGTTGTTGTCGGCCACCACGATGGTCGCGGTCGGGCGCACGGTATCGATGGCGTAGTTGTTGGAATCGGTGGTCCCGCTGCCGGCGTTGCCGTTCAGATCCGCGATGCCGGTGTTGTTCAGGGTGATCAGGTTGGTCGCGTCGGTGATGCTGGCGGTCGGCGTGAAGGTCGCCGTCCAGGTAATGCCGCCGTCGCTGCTGCTGACCGCCGTCAAGGTGCCGTTGGCAATCGTCAGGTCGGCGTTGGTGAAACCGGTGACCGCTTCGCTGAAGGTGATGGTCACCAGCGAGGTTTCACCGATCCGCAGGTTGTTGTCGGCCACCACAATGGTCGCGGTCGGCCGCGCAGTGTCGATGGCGTAGTTGTTGGAATTGGTGGTGCCAGTGCCGGCATTGCCAGCCAGATCGACGACCCCGGTGTTATCCAGGGTGATCAGGTTAGTGGTGTCGGTGATGTTGCTGGTCGGGGTGAGCGTGGCGGTCCAGGTGATGCCGCCGTCACTGCTGCTCAGACCACTCAGGGTGCCGTTGGCTACGGTAAGGTCGGCGGTGGTGAAGCCGCTGACCGCTTCGCTGAAGGTGATGGTCACCAGCGAGGTTTCACCGGCCGCCAAATTGGTGTCGGCCACCACAATGGTCGCGGTCGGGCGCTGGGTATCGATCACGTAGTTGGCCGAATCCGTCGTGCCGCTGCCGGCGTTGCCAGCGAGGTCGGCGATACCGGTGTTGTCCAGGGTGATCAGGTTGGTGGTGTCGGTGATGCTGGCGGTCGGAGTGAAGGTTCCTGTCCAGGTGATGCCACCGTCGCTGCTGCTCACCGCGCTCAGCGTACCGTTGGCGATGGTCAGGTCGGCGTTGGTGAAACCGGTCACGGCTTCACTGAAGGTGAAAGTCACCAGCGAAGTATCGCCGATCTTCAACGCCGTATCGGACATCACGATGGTCACGGTCGGGCGCGCGGTATCAATCGCGTAGTTGACGGAGCTGGTGGTGCCGACGCCCGCCACGCCGTCGCTGATCGCCGTCACCCCGGTGTTGTCGAGGGTGATCAGGTTGGTCGCGTCGGTGATGTTGTTGGTCGGAGTGAACGTCGCGGTCCAGGTCAGACCGCCGTCGCTGCTGCTCACCGCTGTCAGCGTGCCGTTGGCAATGGTCAGGTCGGCGTTGGTGAAACCGCTCACCGCCCGGCTGAAAGTGATGGTCACCAGCGAGGTTTCGCCGATTTTCAACGCCGTGTCGGCCATCACGATGGTCGCGGTCGGCGGCTCAACATAAGCAGTGTTGAGCGTACCGCCGTTGTTGTAGATCGCCGCGAAGGCCAACGGTACAGAGCCCGTCACGCCGCCGCCCAGCTCTGCACCACCGGAGCCGCTGCCGGCCGCGTTGCCACTGATGGCGCTGAAGTTGGCGGCGGTGATCAGCACCGTACCGCCCTGGTTCCAGATCGCGCCGACACCTCGTCCGCCGTCGCCACCGTTCAGGTTGTTGCTGCCCTGGCCGCTGCCGCCACCGCCACCGCCGCCCGCACCGATGTTGTTGCTGATGACCGACGTCCCGACGATTTTAAGAGTCCCGGTCGAGGCGTTGTAAATGCCGCCGGCCGCATTGCCGCCGACGCCGCCAACCTTGTCCCAACCGGCCCCGCCACCGCCACCGCCGATGGAAATCGTGCCGTTGTTGGCCGTGCCGCCATTGCCGCCGTTGCTGTAGTAGGAAACGCCCAACCCGCCGGCACCACCGGTGCTGCTGCCACCGCGACCGCCCATGTGCGTCGCATCGTAGCCGCCGCC
>NZ_JABULD010000775.1:0-2115 GCF_014060985.1 Pseudomonas sp. MD195_PC81_125 | reverse complement strand
TATCTATGCCCATCCCGTTGTTTAACCGTAACCAAGGCAACGTACTGGCCGCAGCCCGCCGTGCCGATCAATCTCGCGACCTTCGGAATGCCAGTGAGTTACGACTGCGCACAGAGATCCAAACCACCTTAGATCAGTGGCTGACTGCTAACACTGAAGTGGCGTCGTTCAATCAAACCATCCTGCCTGCAGCGCAAAGTGCCGTCGATACCGCTACCCGAGGTTTCGAAATGGGTAAGTTTAACTTTCTCGACGTGCTCGATGCTCAGCGCACATTGATTAGCGCTCGCACGCAATACATCCAAGCCATCGCCGAGGCGACAGACGCCTGGGTGCGTATCGAGCGAATTTTCGGTGATGTTGCCATTCTCACTCGTACCCCGTGAATTTCATATAACGCTTTTTTTTACCGCTGCTCAGTATCGCAATACCACGTTAATCCGTGAATGCCGACTGGGTTGCGCAGGGAGTCTCCATGGATAAAAAACTAATCCTCGTCTCGGCACTAACCTTGGCAATAGGTATAGGCATCGGTTCGTTTTGGATGACAAGCCCATCGGTGCCTTCAGCTGAAGCTCAGACTCAGGAGGGCAAAGGCTATGACGATCACGGCGATGAAACTGCTGACGGAAAACCGGCCGAGGGCGAACACGCAGAAGGCGAAGCTGAAGAGGGTCATTTGACTCTGAGCGAAGAGCAGATCAGCTCTGCCGGCATCCAACTGGTTGAAGCGAAAGCGCAGAGCATCAGCCTTTCATTGCCCTTTCCTGGAGAAATCCGTTTTGATGAAGACCGCACTGCGCACGTGGTGCCCCGCGTACCTGGTGTCGTTGAGTCGGTTCATGCCAATCTTGGTCAACCAGTGAAAAAAGGTCAGTTGCTGGCCGTAATCGCTAGCCAACAAATTTCTGATCAGCGCAGTGAACAAGCCGCTGCGCAACGTCGTCTTGAGTTGGCGCGTACTACCTACGAGCGAGAGCGACAGTTATGGCAGGACAAAATCTCTGCAGAACAGGACTTCCTGCAAGCCCGCCAGGCTTTGCAAGAAGCTGAAATTGCTCTCAGCAATGCTCGGCAAAAAATTAGCGTACTGAGTGGTAGCTCGGTCGCCAGCGGGGGTAATCGATATGAATTGCGTGCGCCGTTTGACGGGGTTGTAGTCGAGAAACATTTGGCCCTCGGTGAAGTTGTCAGCGAAACCACCAATGCCTTTACGCTCTCCGACTTGTCGCGTGTGTGGGTGACCTTTGGAGTCTCACCAAAGGATTTGAACAAGGTACTCGTAGGCAAATCGGTCAAGGTCAGTGCGCCGGAGTTGAATGCTGAAGTCACTGGAACCGTGGCCTATGTCGGCAGTTTGTTGGGCGAGCAAACCCGTACAGCCACGGTCCGCGTGACATTGGAAAATCCACAAGGTGCATGGCGTCCGGGGCTATTTGTGACCGTGCAGGTTGACACCGGTACTCGGCAGACAAAGGTCGCTGTACCAGAGGCGGCTCTTCAGACGGTCGAGGACAAGCAAACTGTTTTCGTTCGAACGGAGGACGGGTTTAGAGCTCAGCCAGTGGAGACAGGTGGTCGTTCGGCGGGTCTGGTCGAGATCAAGGAAGGCCTGGAGCCCGGAGCTCAAATCGCCGCCGCCGGTAGTTTCATTTTGAAATCAGAATTGGGTAAAGCCTCGGCTGAACACGCCCACTGATCCGCCATTTCCACGAGAAGGTTCTCATGTTCGAACGCCTGATCCAATTTGCCATCGAGCAGCGCATTATCGTACTGCTCGCGGTTTTCCTCATGGCCGGCCTCGGTATAGCAAGCTATCAGAAGCTGCCGATCGACGCGGTTCCCGATATCACCAACGTCCAGGTGCAAATCAACACGGGGGCAGCAGGTTTTTCACCACTGGAAACCGAACAACGCATCACGTTCCCCATCGAAACAGCAATGGCTGGTTTACCGGCTCTAGAACAAACTCGTTCGCTGTCACGCTCGGGTTTGTCGCAAGTTACTGTTATTTTCAAAGAGGGCACGGACCTCTTCTTCGCTCGGCAATTGGTCAACGAACGATTACAGGTGGCCAAAGAGCAACTGCCAGAAGGTGTGGAAGCTGTCATGGGA
>NZ_JABULD010000281.1:0-1155 GCF_014060985.1 Pseudomonas sp. MD195_PC81_125 | reverse complement strand
TCGTATGGACTTCCCGGAGCCGGTTATTTCGGTTGCCGTAGAGCCTAAGACCAAGGATGACCAGGAAAAAATGGGTATCGCACTGGGCAAGCTGGCTCAGGAAGACCCGTCTTTCCGCGTTAAGACTGATGAAGAGACTGGTCAGACGATCATCTCCGGCATGGGCGAGTTGCACCTGGACATCCTGGTTGACCGGATGCGCCGTGAGTTCAACGTCGAAGCCAACATCGGCAAGCCTCAAGTTTCGTACCGTGAGCGCATCACGAAGAACTGCGAAATCGAAGGCAAGTTCGTTCGCCAGTCCGGCGGTCGCGGCCAGTTCGGTCACTGCTGGATCCGTTTTGCTCCTGCTGACGAAGGTCAGGAAGGTCTGCAATTCCTGAACGAAGTAGTAGGTGGTGTGGTTCCTAAGGAATACATCCCGGCTATCCAGAAGGGTATCGAAGAGCAGATGAAGAACGGCGTTGTTGCCGGCTATCCGCTGATCGGCCTGAAGGCTACCGTGTTCGATGGTTCTTACCACGACGTCGACTCCAACGAGATGGCGTTTAAAGTGGCTGCTTCCATGGCGACCAAGCAACTGGCCCAGAAGGGTGGTGGTGAGTTGCTCGAGCCGATCATGGCGGTAGAGGTTGTTACGCCTGAAGACTATATGGGTGATGTAATGGGCGACCTTAACCGTCGTCGCGGCATGATCCAGGGTATGGAAGACACAGTGTCCGGCAAGGTTATCCGTGCCGAGGTTCCACTGGGTGAGATGTTCGGTTATGCGACCGACGTTCGTTCCATGTCCCAGGGTCGCGCAAGCTACTCTATGGAATTCAAAAAATACGATACGGCTCCGTCGCACATCGTCGAATCCGTAACCAAAAAACAAGGCTGATTCAGCCCCTTTAGGCTAGGAGTTAATTGTCGTGGCTAAAGAAAAATTTGATCGTTCCCTACCGCACGTCAACGTTGGCACCATCGGTCACGTTGACCACGGTAAAACCACTCTGACCGCTGCTCTGACTCGCGTCTGCTCCGAAGTTTTCGGTTCGGCCGTAGTTGAATTCGACAAGATCGACAGCGCTCCAGAAGAAAAAAGCTCGCGGTATCACCATCAACACCGCGCACGTTGAGTACAACTCGAACATTCGTCACTACGCTCACGTT
>NZ_JABULD010000774.1:0-10115 GCF_014060985.1 Pseudomonas sp. MD195_PC81_125 | reverse complement strand
CTCTCCGGCGCGACTGGAGCTGAAGTCATAAACCACCGCTGCCACATCCGAGAACTGGCTGGTAGCGTAGGCCCACACATAGGAGCGATGGGTTTTCTTTGTTCCCGGCATGAGCATCTGCACCGGTGTTTCATCTGCGTGGATGACTTGTTGCCCAAGCACTACTTCGCGCAGCGCATCGACCAGCGGCTGCAACTGAACTCCGGTCACGCCAACCCATTGAGCCAAGGTTGAACGTGGAATCGCCAGGCCCGCTCGACCGAAGATCGATTCCTGACGGTAAAGCGGCAGATGGTCAGCAAACTTGGCGATCATGACCTGTGCGAGCAGGCCCGAAGTCGGGATGCCCTTATCAATGACCTGCGCCGGAACCGGTGCCTGGATCAGCGTTTCGCAGTTATCGCAGACCCACTTGCCACGGACATGGCGCTCGACGGTGAACACGCCGGGCGTGTAGTCCAGCTTCTCGCTAACGTCCTCACCTATGCGCTTGAGGGCGCAGCCGCATGGGCAGTGAGTGTTGTCCGGTTCGTGATGGATCAACGTTCGCGGAAATTCTGCCGGCAATGCCGTGCGCTTGGGCTTTTGCTTTTCCTCGGTCGCCGTTGGTGCTATTTGCAACGCCTGAAGCTCGGCCTCAATCGCCGCGATATCAGTATCGATCAGGTCATCTAGCAGGCTGGCCTGTTCAGGATTCATCTGCTCGCTGCGCTTGGCAAACTTCAAACGCTTGAGCTGGGCGATCTCATGGGTCACTTTCTCAATGACTGTTTGATCACGGTTGATTTTCTTGCCCATAGTGTCGACTTGCGAGAGCAACTGCGCTGCGAGGACGCGCAGTTGAGTGGGAGACAGTTGGTCGAGATTGGGCGAAGAAGTCATACGCCGGACTTTGCCAGAGCAGGCGTTTCGCGACGATAGACCGATAGGCTAATGGCAGCCGTTAAAGCAGTATGATCGAGCCTCCAGAACCTGCGCGTTGCCATGGCAGCCCCAGCACCAATGCTTGAAGTTGCTCGGCATCCAGTTCCATCTCAGAACCATGGCGAATGCCAGGCCAGTGGAACTTGCCTTGGTTTAACCGGCGCGCCGCCAGCCATATTCCGAAGCCGTCATGCACCAGCACTTTCATGCGATTGGCGCGACGGTTGGCGAACAGATAAGCGCAGTGCGGCTGCGCCGCACCGAACACCGCGATCACCTTGGCTAGCGCCGTTTCGGTGCCTGCGCGCATGTCCATCGGTTCGGTGGCGAGCCAGATAGAGTCGATGCGAATCATCGCAGAATATCTCGAAGAAAAGCCGCGCAGGCGGCAGCACTTTCAGTGGGCCAGTTCACTTTGATGATGCCGCGCGGGTGCTGTATTTCAACGCAGATATTCGATGATGCTGGATGGGAGTTCGCCCCGGCCAGCGGCATGGCTAACGGAATAAATGCAGGTGGCGGCGCCGGGATTTTCTGCGCTTGCAGCCGAATCCATTTGTGGACGAGGTTTGCGTTGAGGCTATGACCGAGCGCGACGCTGGCAACCGAAGCGCCTGGTTGGGCGCACTCTTGAATGATCTGGGCTTTAAAGGATTTGGAATAGGAACGGCGTGTTGGCTGCATGAAATACCCGCTTAAAAGGCTAGAACTGGTGTCCACTTAATTTAAGTGCACACCATGTCTTCGCTTTGCAGGGCTGGGTAGATGACTTGGCCGGACGGTTACCAAGCTCGTAACCATGTGACGGTGGAAAGGCGGCAAAGCCATTGCCCCATTTTTTGCTGTTGCACTCGCTATCCGGCGTTCGAGCAGCGGCAGTGCATGTCTACTGGAGGAGTGCACGTTCCTTTGGTCAGCTCTGCGCCCGAGCATAATGATGTGTGTCATTCTCTAGTCGCGGATGAGGGCCGGACAATCATGAGCGAGCATTGGATAGTCAAGTGCCAGAATACTGAGGACGGTACTGGCGACATCATCATTGACCTACCTCCAGAGTTGCTTGACCAAATGGGGTTAGGTGTTGGTGATCATTTAGAGCTAACGATAGCGAATGGCACATTAGTGCTGACGCCCATGAACAGTGCAATATCAGTACGGCCGATGTTTGCTGGAGTCCTGCGTGAGGATGCCTATCATGCTTACCGCAAGCGGTTGGCTGCGTATCTCCATATCCCTTCCAACGCTTCGGATCAAGACATTCACGACATGATAGTAGCTGGCTTTTCGGCCGGCCTGATTTCATCGCTTTGTGCTGATGGCACCGTAAATCCGCAAGAACGCGACATAATCATTCACCCCAAAACGCTCAAAACAAAATTGGCAAGCGATCAGCTTTTAACGTCGGATGAGAGCGATCGCCTGTTCCGGTTCGCACACATTACCGCCATGGCCGAGATCATGTTCGGGGACGAAGGGAAGGCCAAACAATGGCTTTCCAAACCCAAAGCCCGTTTTTTGGGAAAAAGCCCACTGGCAATGGTCACTACGTCTCACGGCACACATCTAGTTGAAGAAATGCTGATTCAGGTGTCTGAAGGCATGTCATTTTAATCCTGCCACAGTTAACAGTGTGGACGGAAATAACGGGCAGCAGCATGCCCACTTCTATGACTATCACTGAATCTGAGAGTCAATCACTATGATCAACGCAAACGCTCTAGCCGGTATAGGCATCAAAGCCCAAGCGTTGGTTCATCCCTCAACGGCGTGCGTTACGTCATTGCACCTGCGACTCTTGATACCGCCAAGACGGAGTCGAAACCACCACATAGTCGATATAAATGATCAGTTCATTCAACAGGACTCCCGCCAAAATTGTGGGGTGGCCGGTTAGCATCCTTAACGGGGATTGGACATCGACTCGATAATACGGCACTGCTCGATCACGCCGCCCTCGCAACAAGCAATCAAACGCTCCAACTCCACCTCCAAGCCTTGCAGGTCTCGGATGCGCATTCGAACCTGCTCTAACTGCCCCTCGATTTTTGCGTCCACCCTGGCGCAGGAAGCGTCGCGGTTATCCGCAAAGCCCAGCAACTCTCGAACATCGTCAAGGCTGAAGCCCAGTGTGCGGCTACGTCGGATGAACAATAGACGGTCGCGCTCCTCGTCGGTGTAGAAGCGATAGCCTGATGCTGAACGCCCTGCAGAAGGCAGGAGGCCGACCTGCTCGTAATAGCGGATGGTCACCGCTTTGGTATCAGTCGCCTTCGCCAGATCACCGACTGTGTATTTGGTCGAACTCATTTCGCTTGACCTTATAGTTGCTAGAATCTTCATTCTACGCGCCTTAGGCGATAAGCAAATCTGCGTGCGCTCAATAGAAAAGTGGACTGAATCCTATGGAAGCCCCCTTAAAACAACATCAATCCGGAGCTTGGGCGCTGTTGCTCTGTGCCTGGTTGCTTGCTCTGGTATCAACAATCGCCGTGCTATTCGTTGGTGAAGTCATGGGGCAACTGCCCTGTGTGCTCTGTTGGTTTCAACGAGCCTTCATGTTTCCACTCGTCCTGGTATTGGGCGTCGCCTGCTGTTTATCGGACACCGGTGTTTGGCGCTATGCACTGCCATTAGCAGTCATGGGTTGGCTCATCGCTCTGTATCACAACCTGCTTTATTTCGGACTGATTCCTGAAAGCATCAAACCTTGCGGGGCCGGCCCTTCCTGCTCCGGTGCCGACATGACCATCCTCAGTGGTGTTCCGCTGCCACTTTTATCGCTGGGCGCGTTCAGCCTGCTGATCATTTTTCTCGTTCTTATCCGTCGGAGATTTACCGTATGAGCAGACGCGCCGTCGTCCTCTCCATCAGCGTGCTAGCCATCGTAGGCTTTGCCGTCGCAGCATTTTTCTACAATCGTGCTGCCACTGTGCCCCAGGCTACAGCACCTGTACCGCAAACCAGCGCGCTAGTGCGGTTTAACTCACCAAGCTTCGGCCCTGCCGACGCCCCGGTGACAATCGTAGAATTCTTCGATCCATCTTGTGAAAGCTGCCGTGCCTTCTACCCCATCGTCAAAAAGATGATGTCACAACACCCAGGCGATGTTCGCTTAGTGCTGCGCTATGTGAAGCTTCACGTAGGGTCTGAAGAAGCCATACGTCTGCTCGAGGCTTCACGTAAGCAGGGTGTTTTTGTGCCGGTACTTGAAGCTGTCCTCGCTGCTCAACCGCAGTGGCATGACGATGCGAAAGCATCAGCAGCTTGGGACGTAGCGGCCCAAGCGGGCTTGGACGTGGCTAAGGCTCGTGAGGACATGATGTCGCCGGAGATCACCGCCACGATAGAAAGAGATGCCGCTGATGCCAAAACTGTAGGTGTGAAGGGAACACCGACATTTTTCGTTAACGGTAAACCCCTGACTAACTTCGGCGCTCAACAGCTCTACGATCTGATTTGGAGCGAAATCAACCAAGCTCGTTAATAAGGGCGCGTGCGGAATGCGGAATGAAAAAAGCTCACCGGGCTCGACAATCCGCTTGACCTTATAGTGGCTATAGGGTGTTCACTCTTCACAATAAATTGTGGAGAGTGCCTTTATGAAAAGCTGTTGCGGTGATGAACAAACACCGAAAAGTGACGCCGCCGTTGAGGTATTTGACCCGGCAGCACCGACCGGCTGCTGTGCACCTGCCGCGACTATGTGTAATACAACTACAGCACAGTCCAACAGTAGTTGCTGCTCCGCGAAAACTTTGGACGTCAGCTCAGCGCCTTCTTCAGTAAAGGGCGCGGGTTGCTGCTCCCCCGGCTCCGATATCAGTAAATCGAACTGCGCTGTCGTAGCACCGCCATCTGCCCTGTACAGCCTTGCCGAGCCGAGCCAGCCTGCTGCTACGGTTGATAATGACCTTTTTATCGATGCTTGCTGCCCACCATCTGCTGCGGGTAGTCCCAAAGTCGGCATCGAAAACGTGTCTCCCACCAATACCGACGAAGCGACTCGTTTCAGCAGTTTCAGGATTGGGCAGATGTGCTGTCCTTCCGAGCAGACCATGATCGAGGACAAGCTCGCGAAGATGAGCGGCATTCAAAAGCTCGAGTTCAACATGATGAACCGCACGATGGCTGTCTGGCACGAGCTACCCGACACCTTGGGTATCGAGGCAGCAGTGCTATCGCTGGGCATGCACGCCGAACCTTTGAGGGCTAATGGCAATGCAACCAGCGCAGATACGCCAGAAGTCCTTCCCCAGGCGGAATCACCTAAGAGCACATGGTGGCCATTAGCGCTTTCCGGTGTCGCTGCCGTGGGTGCTGAAGTCCTGCACTTCACTAACTCCGCGCCTGAATGGGTGATAGCGGTCATAGCCTTGTTCGCCATCGTGCTCTGCGGGCCTACGACCTACAAGAAGGGTTTGATCTCGATCAAACACCTCAACCTGAACATCAACGCGCTGATGAGCATCGCGGTTACCGGAGCGGTGTTGATCGGACAGTGGCCAGAAGCCGCGATGGTCATGTTTCTCTTCACCGTTGCGGAAATGGTCGAAGCGAAATCGCTGGATCGTGCGCGCAATGCGATCAAGGGGCTGATGGACTTGACCCCTGAACGAGCTACCGTGCGCCAACCCAACGGTAGTTGGCTGGAAGTCGATGTAAAAACGGTCGAGATTGGGGCCTTGGTTCGTGTCCGCCCCGGCGAACGAATTGGCCTGGATGGTAAAGTCTCTTCTGGTAACTCTACTGTTAACCAAGCGCCCATCACGGGCGAGAGCTTGCCCATCGAAAAAGATGTCGATGATCCTGTCTATGCCGGCTCCATTAACGAATCCGGCTCCTTCGAGTATCGAGTGACAGCTGAGGCCAACAATACGACCCTTGCTCGAATCATTCACGCGGTTGAAGAAGCCCAAAGTTCGCGAGCTCCAACCCAGCGGTTCGTTGATAAGTTTGCCAAAATTTATACGCCAGGGGTGTTCTTTTTCGCCGTCGCGATTGCGGTATTCCCACCACTGTTTATGGGCGGATTGTGGACTGACTGGATCTATCGTGCACTGGTGCTTCTGGTGGTTGCTTGCCCTTGTGCGCTGGTCATTTCCACTCCGGTGTCCATCGTCAGTGGTCTGGCGGCAGCGGCTCGCAAAGGCATTTTGGTTAAAGGCGGCATCTACCTGGAAATAGGCGCCAAGCTGAGTTTCGTCGCGCTCGATAAAACCGGCACCATTACCCATGGGAAACCGGTTCAGACAGACTACATTCCGGTAGCCGAAGACTCAGAGGTACATCCTCAGATTGTTGCCGCCAGCCTCAGTGCACGCTCGGATCACCCCGTATCACAGGCAATTGCCAAGTACGAAGGCTCGGACGCATCAACGTTCCTGCAAGTGGAGAGTTTTGAGGCCCTTCCCGGTCGCGGGGTAAAGGGGATGATTGAAGGCCAGCTCTTCTACCTGGGCAATCACCGACTGATCCAGGAGTTGGGGCTCGGTACTTCGCAGTTGGACGAATCTCTGACTAGCCTGGAGCGCCAAGGCAAAACAGTCGTAGCCTTGACCAGCGCCAGTCAGGTTTTTGCGTTGTTTGCTGTAGCCGATACCGTAAAGGACTCAAGCCAGACAGCGATCAAGGAGCTGCATGCATTGGGTATCAAGACCATGATGCTTACAGGCGACAATTCGTACACGGCTGATGCGATTGCCAAACGAGTTGGGATAGATGAGGCGCGGGGAAACTTGTTGCCCAGCGACAAGCTTTCAGTAATTGATCAATTGAAGGGCCGTAAGCACGTGGTGGGGATGGTCGGTGATGGGATAAACGATGCACCTGCATTGGCCAAGTCTCAGATCGGATTCGCCATGGCCGCGGCTGGCACGGGAACCGCTATTGAAACGGCTGACGTTGCTTTAATGGATGATGATCTGCGCAAGATTCCGGCCTTCGTCCGCCTGTCACGCGAGACAGCTGTGATTCTTAAGCAAAACATTTTGTTCGCCTTAGGTATTAAGGCCATTTTCCTTGTGTTCACCCTCATGGGTTTGGCCACCATGTGGATGGCTGTTTTTGCAGACGTTGGAGTGAGCATACTTGTCGTGCTCAATGGACTTCGATTGCTAAAGAAGTAGATCGCGAGGTGAGGATGAAAGATAAAAGCGTCTTCGCCCGGCCAAGCAACTTTGTGGATGGCTCTTTTCGCCGATATGGGGACGAGCCCGCTTGTGGTATTCAATGGACCACAACTATTGCGGTATTGATTCGAAAGCTACATTGTCAAAATTGATTACTCACATAAGGAATTAAATATGCAATGTCCTATCTGCAAAGATATAGCTTTAGTAATGACTGAGCGCCAGAGCATAGAAATTGACTATTGCCCGCAATGCCGCGGTGTCTGGCTTGACCGAGGTGAACTCGACAAGATTATTGAGCGTAGTCAGCGACAAGAGACCGTTAGATTGCTTCCACAGAACCTCACATCACCTGTCCAAAGTTCGACGCCAGCAGAACAACCTGGTTACAACCAGTACGGGAATAAGCATGGTCATGGAGATCGAGGGAGCCACAGCGGTGGATGGAAAGAAGGTGGCCATCAAAGTCAAAGTGGGCATCAGGGACAACCGAGTCGCAAAAAATCGTTTTTGCAGGAACTATTTGATTAAGATGGCGATTTCTCGCTTATGATCTGAATACTACATCAAACCAGTATCCACCTTTGAATGATTGGTTTGATGATATGGAACGGTTTGGGTGCTAGTAGGTCTTTATATTCTACAGTCCACTCGTTGGATCTTCATTAGGCTACATTTGGGGAAAAATCATGAGTTCAGGGCACAGTCACGGTCAAGTACGTGCGGGTCATGAAAAGATGTTATGGATCGCACTCGCCCTGACGACAAGTTTTATGATTGCTGAGGTCATCGGAGCCTTTGTCACGGGCAGCCTAGCCTTACTGTCGGATGCTGCGCATATGCTGACAGACGTTGTGGCTTTGGCAATATCCTTGCTGGCTATTCATATTGCCAAACGCTCTGCTGACAGGAAGCGCACGTTCGGGTATGCACGATTCGAAATACTTGCAGCCACATTCAATGCTGTCTTGTTGTTTTTAGTCGCTATATACATTGTCTATGAAGCGTATCTTCGACTTAACGCCCCCGCAGAAATTCAGTCGACGGGCATGTTAGTAATTGCAGTGATGGGACTGATAGTTAACCTCATTTCAATGCGTCTGTTGAGTGCCGCTAGTGGGGAAAGTCTCAATGTGAAGGGCGCTTATTTAGAGGTTTGGAGCGATATGGTGGGGTCTATTGGCGTCATCATTGCAGCGCTTGTAATCCGCTTCACCGGTTGGAGTTGGGTTGATTCACTTGTTGCAGCAGGTATCGGATTCTGGGTGCTGCCTAGGACTTGGTCACTGCTCAAGGAAAGCATGAATATATTACTGCAGGGCGTTCCAGAGGGCATCGATATTCAAAAGGTGGAGGCGAAAATATACGGAATCGTAGGAGTAAAAAATGTGCACGATTTGCATATATGGGCTTTAACCAGTGGTAAGAGTGTAATGAGCGTTCACCTGGTCGCTGACTATACCTCCCGCAGTGAACAAGATATTTTAACTGAAGTCACGTCGCTTATGAGTGAAGAGTTTCAGATCAGTCATACTACTGTACAAATGGAAAAAGCAGATTTCCATAGCCAATTAGTTGACGATTATGAAGGCAAGGTCCACTAATTGAGTTCCACTTTTAAGACAAGTTGTTATTTCGGGGATCCACCCCAGAGGGCTAGTTAAAATGAAAAAATTATTTTAAATTGTGCTCTGCATGATAATGCTTTTGTCTCTAACAGTAGAGCCGGTTTTGTCGAGCCCGGCTAGACCAGAAAAGGTATTCGGGTGGATTGAAGAAGGGATACTTTTACCAGAAAATATCGCCGTGAAAATAAAGTTGGATACTGGGGCTCTTACGTCATCCATGGATGCGAAGGACTTAAAAAGATTCCAAAAAGATGGAGAAGAATGGATTCGGTTTAACGTTAAAGTCAAAGACACCAAAACTAAGAAGGTGAGTAGCGCACTCTTCGAACGACGGATTGAACGAAATGTAAAAGTTAGAGGTGCCGGCGGCGCTGAACATCGTCCAGTCGTCATGATGACGATGTGCATAGGAGATAAAATTTATAAAGAGGAATTTTCTCTGAAAGATCGAGGCGAGATGAACTATCCCGTACTGATAGGACGCCGAACATTGGAAGCTTTGGGAGCGGTCGATGTTTCGCGCAAATTCACCGAGGAACCCCACTGCAGTTAATTTTAAATATATTTATATTATAGTTTTAGAGTTACTTTATTTGCAAAGCACCTGGAAGGCATACTCGTATTGAGTGTTGCAAAGGCCGACTGAATCGTCAAATAAAAAGACGGACAGTCGGTCGCAGTTTTTTTAGATGCTTGAAAACTTACCATTCTAATATGAATGGCTCTGAGTGGAGTGTGCGTTAATTTTAATGATGATCTTTAGACTTCATTCTTGCCACTAGTTGGCTGCTATTACTGCTGCTGGCCAGTCATTGAAGTAAGTTTTAATGAGGCCAAGGCTTTGGATTGACATGCGCTAAACAGATCAAGCTCAGGTCGATATGCCGAAGTTTGGATATTCATCAATCCTAATATCGAATGGAATAAGTTGTCATGGGATAGTGATGCGCCTCGCTGTTCCCTCAAGCATTGAACGTCTAGTTTTTGACGAGATTGCATGTTTTTGGAGATCCAGAGAACCATGGGAATGCTAGTCTGCTCTTTGGGCGCCATAGCATAAGGCAGTCCGTGCAAGTATATCCCGTTCTCGCCGAGAGACTCACCGTGATCAGAGACGTAAAGCATAGCCGTATCAAAGCGCTCAGCGTTGCGCTTTAGCAAGTCAATCGTTTGTCCAAGTACATAGTCTGTATAGACGATACTGTTATCATAGGCACTGACTATGCTCTCGCGCGTACATCGCTCTAGTTGGTTATTATCACAAACGGGACCAAATCGCTCGAATTCGCGTGGGTAGCGCTTGTAGTAGGATGGGCCGTGACTACCTTTCATGTGGAGAACCACGACTGAATCACCCTGTTGTTGATCCAAGTAAGCTTGCAGGTCTTGCAATAAGACTTCGTCGTAACACTCGCCTGCTCTGCATAATCCTGAT
>NZ_JABULD010000773.1:0-1153 GCF_014060985.1 Pseudomonas sp. MD195_PC81_125 | reverse complement strand
CGATGTGGGTATTCAAAAAAAGATGATTTTTTTTAGGCCTTTAAAATTCAATAGGTTGTGCATCTTTTTTTGACGCGGCTGCGTCGCGGGTTTTTCAGTTTTGTTGATAAAAGACTTTGAGATTTTCGAAATAAATGAACCAGCTTCGAGCACCGGCTAGACAAAAGGTCTGACAGCCATCAGGTTCCTGCCAAAGTTCATGATTCATATTCGAGGTTCTGTTTTTTAAGGTCGTTATGGTGCCCGATACTCTGATGGAACGGCCGTTATGGATCGGCTCTGTAGACGAACAAATCACTCAGGGGCACGAGGAAGAACAGGCGAAGCGCGAAACCGATCTGGGTCAGCGAAACGATCGGGCTGGCCATGGTATTGGTCAGGCCAATGTCCGGTGCAATCAGGCCGATAATCGGCTGCGAATAGTAGATGTTAGCCACGATTGCGCCGCAGCAGAATGCAAATAAGAGCACCATACTTTTGGTCATTGTCGCAGTACCAAGGGGCACTTGGGTCGCTGGGTTCATAACGTGTCTCGCTGAACGAAGGAAATGTGCACCGATAACAGTGGACCGAGAATGAAATGATAACTCTCATTCCGTTGCGAAATGATGAAGAGAGCATGTGCCGTCTGCCCGTCAACTTCGGGTTAGACCGGAAAAAAACTATGTCAGCCCGCTCATGCCAACAAGAAGGTTAGGGACTCTCGGCATGAAGTCAGATACTGTCATCTTCAGTAGGTATGTATAGTCCGCGCTTATATGTTTGTAGCGAGACACTGGTTGTAACACGACGTATGTTTGGGTTTTCCTCCACAAGTCTCTGGGTAATCGCATCATAGGCTTCCACATTCTTTGCTACCACGATCAAATAAACGTCAGCGGAGCCAGTTGTGTAAATGGCCTGTTGTACTGAGTCTTCTTTATCCAACCATCTTTTAAGTTGAGCAAGTAAGTCCTTGCGCTCTCTCTCAATTTCTAGCGCAGTAACAAAGGTTAAAGGCATACCCACCTTCTTCGCATCGACAATTGTGACCTGTCCCAAAATTACCCCATCGTCGCGCATTTTACGTATGCGCCTCAAAACAGATGAAGCGGACATACCTGTTTCATCAGCAATTTGATCCGCAGGCGTAAGGCAATCTCTCTGCAATATT
>NZ_JABULD010000107.1:0-1144 GCF_014060985.1 Pseudomonas sp. MD195_PC81_125 | reverse complement strand
CTTGCCCCCTCAAAAATCAAAAGTCAAAAGATCGCACCTGCGGCAGCTCCTACAGGGTTTGTGTGATTCCGCAAGCTTGCGCAGCGTCTAGCCCCAGTGTCCCCGCAATCCCATGGGGCGAGACTTCGGAACCCGGCATGCAAGCGCTGTTGAACGAGATTCTTGACGCTGTCCGGCCCCTGATCGGGCAGGGCAAAGTGGCTGACTACATTCCCGCCCTCGGCACCGTGCCGGCCAATCAACTGGGCATCGCCGTGTACGGCAACGACGGCGAAATGTATTGCGCCGGCGATGCCGAGACGCCGTTCTCGGTGCAGAGTATCTCCAAGGTGTTCAGCCTGGTGCAGGCCATCGAGCATTCCGGCGAGGCGATTTGGGAGCGTCTGGGTCACGAGCCGTCCGGCCAGCCGTTCAACTCGCTGGTGCAGCTGGAGTTCGAGCGCGGGCGCCCCCGTAATCCGTTCATCAACGCCGGGGCGCTGGTGATCTGCGACATTAACCAGTCGCGTTTCGCCGCGCCGGCCCTGTCGATGCGTGATTTCGTGCGGCGCCTGTCGGGCAATCCGCAGGTGATCGTCGACGGCAAAGTCGCCGAATCCGAATACCAGCACCGCGCCCGCAACGCGGCCATGGCGTACCTGATGCAATCGTTCGGCAACTTCCACAACGACGTCGAAGCGGTATTGCGCAGCTACTTCAGCCACTGCGCGTTGCGCATGAACTGTATCGACCTGGCGCGGGCGTTCTGCTTCCTCGCCAACGACGGGTTCTGCAAGCACAGCGGCGAACAGATCCTCACCCGTCGCCAGACCCAGCAGGTCAACTCGATCATGGCCACCAGCGGTTTGTACGACGAGGCCGGCAATTTCGCCTATCGCGTCGGCCTGCCGGGCAAGAGCGGGGTCGGCGGCGGGGATTGTCGCGGTGGTGCCGGGGCAATTCAGCGTGTGCGTGTGGTCGCCGGAACTCAATGCTGCCGGCAACTCGCTGGCGGGGATGGCGGCGCTGGAGATGCTCAGTTCGCGGATTGGCTGGTCAGTCTTCTGACCCGATCTTCCAAACACTGCAAAACTTTGTGGGAGCTGGCTTGCCAGCGATAGCGGTGGTTCAGCAACGTCAATGCCGGGCTTGCCGGCCTCATCGC
>NZ_JABULD010000382.1:0-1791 GCF_014060985.1 Pseudomonas sp. MD195_PC81_125 | reverse complement strand
AACAAAAAGGCCAACGCTTGAGCGTTGGCCTTTTTGTTTGACGCCGACCGGGATCAGAAATCCAGGTTGGACACCGCCAGCGCATTGCTCTCGATGAAGTCACGGCGAGGTTCGACCGCATCACCCATCAGGGTGTTGAAGATCTGATCCGCGCCAATGGCGTCTTCGATGGTGACTTTCAGCATGCGGCGCACGCTTGGGTCCATGGTGGTTTCCCACAATTGATCCGGGTTCATTTCGCCCAGCCCTTTGTAGCGCTGGATGGTATGGCGCTTGGTGCTTTCAGCCATCAGCCAGTCGAGGGCTTCCTTGAACTCGGTGACCGCTTTCTTGCGCTCGCCACGCTGGATGTAAGCGCCTTCGTCGAGCAGGGTGCTCAGTTGAGCGCCGAGGGTGACGACGGTCTTGTAGTCGTTGCTGCCGAAGAAGTCGCGGTTGAAAGTGACGTAGTTCGACAGGCCGTGGGAGATCAGTTCAACCTCCGGCAGCCACACGCCACGCTCACGATCTTCACGCAGGCTGGCCTTGTAGACCAGGCCCGACTTCTCGACCGTGCGCAGACGCACTTCGTACTGAGCCAGCCAGTCTTGCATCTTGGCGTGGTCGCCGAGCATTTCCAGGCTCACGGCCGGCAGGTAGATGAAGTGCTCGGTCAGCTCCTGCGGGTACAGGCGCGACAGACGCTTGAGGGTTTTCATCACCATGCGGAAGTCGTTCACCAGACGCTCGAGGGCCTCACCGGAAATGCCCGGGGCCTCTTCGTTCAGGTGCAGGCTCGCGTCTTCCAGGGCCGACTGCGTCATGTACTCTTCCATGGCGTCGTCGTCTTTGATGTATTGCTCTTGCTTGCCTTTCTTGACCTTGTACAGCGGCGGCTGGGCGATGTAGATGTAACCGCGCTCGATCAACTCCGGCAACTGACGGAAGAAGAAGGTCAGCAGCAGGGTACGGATGTGCGAACCGTCGACGTCAGCATCGGTCATGATGATGATGTTGTGATAGCGCAGCTTGTCGATGTTGTACTCTTCGCGACCGATACCGCAGCCCAGTGCGGTGATCAGGGTGCCCACTTCCTGGGACGAGATCATCTTGTCGAAACGGGCTTTCTCGACGTTGAGGATCTTGCCCTTCAGCGGCAGGATCGCCTGGGTCTTGCGGTTACGTCCCTGCTTGGCAGAGCCGCCCGCGGAGTCACCTTCCACGAGGTACAGTTCGGACAGTGCCGGATCTTTTTCCTGGCAGTCAGCGAGCTTGCCCGGCAGGCCGGCGATGTCCAGCGCGCCTTTGCGGCGGGTCATCTCACGGGCCTTGCGCGCCGCTTCACGGGCACGCGCCGCGTCGATCATCTTGCCGACAACCAGCTTGGCTTCGTTCGGGTTTTCCAACAGGAAATCGGAGAAGTACTTGCCCATCTCCTGCTCGACCGCTGTCTTCACTTCGGACGACACCAGCTTGTCTTTGGTCTGCGAGCTGAATTTCGGATCCGGCACTTTCACCGAAATGATCGCGGTCAGGCCTTCACGGGCATCGTCACCGGTGGTGGCGACTTTGTGCTTCTTCGCCAGACCTTCCTGCTCGATGTAGTTGTTCAGGTTACGCGTCAGTGCGGAACGGAAACCCACCAGGTGAGTACCGCCGTCGCGCTGCGGGATGTTGTTGGTGAAGCACAACAGGTTCTCGTTGAAGCTGTCGTTCCACTGCAGGGCGATTTCCACGCCGATGCCGTCTTCACGCTGGATGTTGAAGTGGAACACCTGGTTGACCGCAGTCTTGTTGGTGTTCAGGTATTCA
>NZ_JABULD010000117.1:0-9074 GCF_014060985.1 Pseudomonas sp. MD195_PC81_125 | reverse complement strand
CCTTCGGCAGCTCCTACAGGGGAAAATCGTTCCAAATGTAGGAGCTGCCGAAAGGCTGCGATCTTTTGATCTTCAGAGCCAGACTGCGTCCCATAGCGGGTAATCACCCAAGCGCTTTACCAGACCTGCCCGCAATGGATTCATGACAATGTAGCGGGCAGCCGCTTTCAAATCTTCATCGCGACGCAGAGCTCGGTCGTGATAGCCGCGTTGCCACAGGCTTCCCCGGCTGTCAGACATCAGGTTTACCGACCGACAGCTACGCGATTTGACGCGGCACATCAGCTGGGCCAAGGAGCCTCGTTTCAGGTCGACCAACCAATGCAGGTGATCCGGCATGACCACCCAAGCCAAAGACACGCCCAATCCTGCCTCATCTGCCGCGCGCATCTGCTCAACCAATAATCTTCCGACTTTCCAGTCGGAAAAAACCGGCCGACGCTCCTTAACCACCGCCGTCAGCAAATAAACCCGCCCAACCTCCGAATAGCGTCCCTTGCGTAAACCGCAGGCTTTTGCAGCTTCAGGCATTCCATTGCCCTCCGTAACCATCGTCCTTCAACACTAGCTGCCCAATGACAGTTCACGAACCCAAGCCATTACACGATGTAAATGTAGGAGCTGCCGAAGGCTGCGATCTTTTGATCTTGATCGTAAAAGACAAAATCAAAAGATCGCAGCCTTCGGCAGCTCCTACAGCGACCAACTGACCAAGTGACCAAGTGACCAAGTGAAAGAGAATTGGCGCTGATCGCCGTCCGTCAGGGCGTTTTTCATGTCGATTGAATTTTTCTCCGTAGCGGTTGCTCTGCTGCTGTAGAGGCGTGAAACAACGCCCTGACCGGCCAACCGAACGAGAACACTGACATGACTGCCCTGACTTCCCTGCCAGCGCCGAGCGCGCAGCCACAGCCGATCATTGCCGACGGTGACCTGCGGCGTATTTATGAAGCGCTGCTGCTCGAGCATTCGCCTGACACCCTCGCGCAGGATTTTCTCGCCGAGCAGTTGCAGCGCGCCGCGCTGCTGCCTGAAGAACTGCCGCAGGATCCGTCGGTGTGGCAGGACTGGGTCGCCGGGCACTGCACCGAAGTTGCCCGGCAGTACGCCGATTACCTGCAACAGCGTCAGGCGGGCGGACCGCGCCAGTACTTCAGCAACAAGGCTCATGCGTTGTACTTTCTGCAAGCCGTGGCACCGACCAAACTGGTCGATGGCGCGTGGCTGTACGGCTTGTTGGCGCAATGGCGCGACCCGCGTTTTGATGGCTTGCTGTGTACCTATCTGGAAGAACTCGGCGACGGCAATCCTGCGCAAAACCATGTGGTGATCTATCGCAAACTGCTCGCTGAACACGGTTTGCAGGATGCCGGCGCCATCGCCGACGAGCGCTACCTGCAAGGTGCATTGCAACTGGCACTCGGTGCCTGCGGTGAAGCTTGTTTGCCGGAGGTGATCGGTTACAACCTCGGTTACGAACAATTGCCGCTGCACCTGCTGATCAGTGCCTATGAGCTCAGCGAGTTGGGCATCGATCCGTACTATTTCACCCTGCATGTGACCATCGATAACGCCAGCACCGGCCATGCGCAAAAAGCCGTGCAGGCGGTGCTCGACCTGCTGCCCCTGGAAGCGGATCGCAGCGAGTTTCTGCGCCGGGTAGCGCTGGGCTATCGACTCAACGATCTGGGGCAGGGCAGCCGCGCCATCATCGAGGGTTTCAACCTGGAACAGGAAGTGCTGGCGATGCTCGAGCGCAAGCGTCCGTTTGGTCAGCACATGCATTCCGACTACTGCCGCTTCGACGGCAAAACCGTCAATCAGTGGCTGGCCACGCCCGAGCAACTGCCCGGGTTTCTGCAGGTGATGCAGGACAAGGGCTGGATCAAGCGCAATCAAGATCCGCAGGCCAGCCGTTTCTGGCAGTTGATCGACGGCGACGGTGCGGCGATGTTCGGCGTGTTCAGTCCTTATGAAAAGCAACTGCTGCACGACTGGATCGCCGGCGACTGGACGTCCTCGGAGAGGAATACGACGCCAAGACGCAGCCGTCAGGTCGCCACCCCTGACGCCGCCGTGCCCGAACACGATCCCGATGTGCAGCGTCTGACCTGCGCGCTACAAGGCCAGGACGGACACGCGCAAATGGCCACGCTGATCCCATGGCTGTCACCGGCCCGCCATGCCCACCCGGCGGGGCTGTTGGCAACGCGTCGCTTCATCGAACTCAAATCCAGTCTGCGTTAAGGAATTCTCCATGAATCAGGAAGAACATTTGTCTGCCGACGACCTCACACTGCTGCAGCTCGGTCGACGCTTGCAGGCCGACGGTTATCGTTTCATCACGCCGACGCCTTTGACCCATCAGCGGGTCAACCAGCGGGACGAGGGGCAGGTGGCCGATACCTTGCGTGATGTCTTCGGCTGGTCGCGCCCGTTTGAACCGGGGTTGTTGTCCGCCGAAGAGCAGCGGCAGTTGCAGGAGGCGCAAGTGATTGACGCCTACGACGGCCGCTTGAAAAGCCGGGTGCGCTGGTCGAGTCTGGATGACTTGTTGTTCGTGCATTCGGGCTTTCCCACCGATGCCGCTGATTCGGTGTTTTTCGGTCCGGACACCTACCGTTTCGCGCAGTTGATTCACGCACATCTGCAGCAGAGCTTTGCACCGATCCAGCGTGCGGTGGATATCGGATGCGGGGCGGGCGTCGGCGCGATTCTGATTGCCCGCGCGCGGCGCGAAGCGCAGGTGTTGGCGGTGGACATCAACCCCCGCCGCGCTGCGCCTGACCGCGATCAACGCGGCATTGGCCGAGGTTGTTAACGTCGAGGTGCAGGCCAGCGATGTGTTGCAGGGTACCGACGGCGACTTCGACCTGATCGTCGCCAACCCGCCGTACATGGCCGATCCGGCCGGGCGCGCTTACCGAAATGGTGGAGGTTCACTCGGGGCCGGGTTGTCGCTGCGCATCGTCGAACAGGCGCTCAATCGGCTGGCACCCGGCGGCTCGTTACTGCTGTATACCGGCGTGGCCATGGTCGATGGCCGTGATCCGTTTTTCGACACCGTGGTGCCACGCCTGGATTCGGCGCGATTCGGTTGGACCTATCGCGAACTGGATCCCGACGTGTTCGGTGAAGAATTGTTGAACCCCGGTTACCAGCGTGTAGACCGGATCGCCGTGGTCGCGCTGACCGTGACCCGCATTGGCTGACACAAGGCAGGTGCGCCATGACCAGGAACCTCGACGACTACAACCGCATGCGCGATTTTTCGGCGACCTCGGAGCCCGCTGCCATCAAGCGTCGTGGCCGCAGCAAGGCGACTGAACATGCGCTGCAGTTCTGCATCCAGAAGCACGACGCTTCGCACCTGCATTATGACTTTCGCCTCGAACTTGATGGCGCGCTGAAGAGCTGGGCGGTGCCCAAGGGGCCGTCGCTCGACCCCAATGTCAAACGCCTGGCGGTGCACGTCGAAGATCACCCGCTGGATTACGCGACGTTCGAGGGCAGCATTCCCGAAGGGCATTACGGCGCCGGCGATGTGATCGTCTGGGATCGTGGTGTGTGGATTCCGCAGGAAGACCCGGCCAAGGCTTACGCCAAGGGCAAACTTAAATTCGAACTGCAAGGCGAGAAGCTGTCCGGCCTCTGGAATCTGGTGCGCACCCACATGCCGGGCAAGAAGGAAAACTGGTTTCTGATCAAACATCAGGACAGCGCTGCACGCCCGCAAGACGATTACGATGTGCTCAGCGCCGAGCCGCACAGCGTGCTCAGCGAACGCACCTTGATCGGCAAACCCAAGCTTGCCGCCGAGCAAGCCAAACCGGTGAAGAAGGCCCCGGCCAAACCGCGCAGAACGGCGTCCGGTACGCTCACGGGTGCGCGCAAGGCCAAACTGCCGGCGCAACTCAAGCCGGAACTGGCGACCTTGGTCGACAGCGCACCGGAAGGGCAGTGGAGTTACGAGATCAAGTTCGACGGTTACCGGATTCTGGCGCGCATCGATCATGATCAGGTGCAGCTGTTTACCCGCAATGGCCATGACTGGACGCACAAGCTGCCGCAACAGGCGCAGGCTCTGGCCGGGCTGGGCCTGGAATCGGCGTGGCTGGACGGCGAAATGGTAGTCGCCAACGAGCACGGTGTGCCGGACTTCCAGGCGCTGCAGAATGCGTTCGAAGCTGGAAGTAGCGGCAACATCGTCTATTACCTGTTCGACTTGCCTTACCTCAACGGCGTGGATCTGCGCGAAGTGCCGGTGGAGGAGCGCCGCGCCGCGCTGTCCACAGTGCTCGCTGGGCATCAGCAGCCCTTGCTGCGCTTCTCCGAAGCCTTCGACGAAACCCCGGACGCGCTGCTCAACAGCGCCTGCCAGATGCAAATGGAAGGACTGATCGGCAAGCGCCTGGGTTCGCCTTACGTATCGCGGCGCAGCAGCGACTGGATCAAGCTCAAGTGCAAGCATCGTCAGGAATTCGTGGTTGTCGGCTATACCGATCCGAAGGGCGCGCGCAGTGCCTTCGGCGCCTTGCTGCTGGGTTTGCATGACCGCGACAGTGGCGAATTGCGTTACGCCGGCAAGGTCGGCACCGGGTTCAACGACACCACCCTGAAAAGCATCCTTGCCCAACTCAAGCCGTTGCAGGTGAAGAAGGCTGCCGTGGTCAACCCGCCAAGCGGCTTCGACGCCAAAGGTGTGCACTGGCTCAAACCGAATCTGTTGGCGGAAGTGGCATTCGCCGAAATGACCAAGGACGGCTCGGTGCGCCATGCCGTGTTCCATGGTCTGCGCAATGACAAACCGGCCAGGGCAATTACCGAGGAGCGCGCGAAACCCGTGAAGACTTCAGCGAAAGCCACCCCATCGAAAAAGGCTGCACCGGCAAAGAAAAAGGCTGAAGCAGCACCGTCACAACTGGGTCTCGCCAGCGGCAAGGTGCGCATCACCCACCCCGACCGGGTAATCGATGCGGTCAGTGGCACCACCAAGATGCAACTGGCCGAGTATTACGCCAGCGTCGCCGAGTGGATCCTGCCGCAGCTCAAGGATCGTCCGGTGGCACTGGTGCGCGCGCCGGACGGTATCGCCGGCGAACTGTTCTTCCAGAAAAACGCCGAGCGTCTGGCGATACCCGGCATCACCACGCTGGACAAGGAGGTCACCGGTCAACCGGTGATGCTGATCAACAATGCCGAAGCCTTGATCGGCGCCGTGCAGATGAGCACGGTCGAGTTGCACACCTGGAACGCCACCACCGTCGATCTGGGCAAGCCTGACCGCTTTGTCCTCGATCTTGACCCGGATCCCGCGCTCCCATGGAAAAGCATGGTCGAAGCCACTGCGCTGACTCTGACCGTGCTCGATGAACTGGGGCTCAAGGCGTTTCTCAAGACCAGCGGGGGCAAAGGCATTCACCTGGTGGTGCCATTGACCCGCAAGCACGGCTGGGACGAGGTCAAGGATTTCAGCCATGCGATTGTCAGTCATATGGCGAACTTGTTGCCGGAACGGTTTTCCGCAGTCTCCGGGCCGAAAAATCGGGTGGGGCGAATCTTCATCGATTACCTGCGCAACGGTCTGGGTGCCACCACTATTTGTGCCTACGCGGCGCGCACCCGCGAGGGGCTGCCGGTGTCGGTGCCGCTGTTTCGCGAAGAGGTGGCGCAGATCAAGGGTGGCAATCAGTGGAACATCAGCAATGTCCATGAGCGCCTGAACGAGGTCGGCGACGCGCCGTGGGCCGACATGAAGAAAACCCGCCAGAGCATCACTGCAGAGATGCGCAAGCGGGTTGGCATGAAAAGATGATCAAGTGTCGCGCAGCAAGTCGTGGGCGTTGAGGAGTTCGAAAGCGATTTCAGGGTGGTTGCTCAGGCCTCGACGAATGGCCGCCGGAATCGCTTTGCGCGTCTTGCGGCACAGACCCGGCAGCGCTTCGATCTGAATCTCGATGCCGAGCATGGTGCGCACTTCATGAAAGCCCGGAGCAACTTCAACTCGCAGGCCCAATTGTTCGTGCATGCGATCTTGCAGATGGCGCAGGTCGGCGAGGTCTTTGAGTTGTTCCAGGCGGGCGAGCAGGATTTTTTCCTGCTCGCGAGTCAGGCGCAGGATACGCAGATCGCTGCCGGGATTTTCCAGCAACGATTCGCGCCCGCAATCGCAGGCGCCGGGCGGGCAGGGTGAGCGCAAAGGCGCAGGCGGCGCAAGAGTCGTCATGGCCTCCATCATAGAGGCCGTCGGACTGTTTTGCCTATGTGCCTTCAGTTGCCATCCATCGGCCGCTGCCTCCGTGACAACTACTGATTCAGGCCTTCGTAATGCACCAGAATCGCGTTGGCAAGGTCTTCATCGCTGGCGTTGAGCCCGGGGTTGTCGTGCCGGACCTGTTGCAGCACCGACTCCAGATAGACCCCTCGTATGGCACCGCCGCTGGCCACGAACGCTGACAGGTCATCGCGCGCCGGGATCACCATTTTGTGATCCTTGAAGGTCGAGTAAAGCGACGCGGAAACCCCCGCCGAGGTGGCGACATCGCCAGCATCGACACGGGCCAGAGCCGAGCCGACAGGCAGGCACAGCAGGAGAGAAGAAACGAGCACTAACTTGCGCATGACGGTGTTCCTCCACAAGCGCGAAGCAAAAAGGAAGACTACATAATCTCAGAGGTGCGACCTTTGCCGGAGTTCCGTTCAAACACGCGGATACTTGCTGAAACGCTCTGAAGCGGCACATCTGCACAAATAAGCTTAACTGAACTCCTGACAGGTGCATTCGGCGCGCCTCAGGAGGAACCCACCGTGTCGATCAAATTGCGTTTGCTGTTGCTGATAGCAACCAGCCTGCTGACAGCGCTGATCGTGAGTCTGGTCAGCTATGTGGGGAATACGCGGATGTCCGCGGCGGTAGACGACAACGCGGTGAGCATGACTGCGCTGCGCAATCACATGGAAGCCGACATGATGCACGATGCACTGCGGGCTGACGTGTACTCGGCGATGCTGGTGGGCCTGGGCAAAAGTACCGGCACGGCCGCTGAGGTGCGAGATTCGATCAACGAGCACGCGAGCCATTTTCGCGAAGTGCTGGATGAAAACCTCAAACTGCCGGTCAACCCGACAATCAAGACCGCGCTCGAACAGATCAAGCCCAGCCTGGACACCTACATCGAGGCGGCCGAGCGCATTGTCGGCCTGGCACTGGATAACCCGGACAGCGCGCAGCGGGAGCTCGGCACGTTCAATGCTGCGTTCAGTCAGCTCGAAGCGCAGATGGCCGCGCTCAGTGAGCTGATTGAAAGCAATACCCGGGACACCAGCAAAGCCACCGACAGCGCCATTCGAAATGCCAACATCGCCCTCGGCGTGGTACTGCTCGCCAGCCTGTTGCTATTACTGGCGCAAGGACGATGGGTGACCCGCAGCATCATGGGGCCGCTGAAGTCCGCCAACCACATCGCCCAAAGCATTGCGCATGGCAACCTCAGCGAGCCGATCAGCGAACCGGCCGGCAAGGATGAAGCCAGCACGCTGATCCGCAGCCTGGCGACCATGCAGCGCGATCTGCGAGACATGATCGACGTGGTGCGCCGCAACGCGCATGGCGTCAGTGGCATGAGCGAGCAGTTGAGTCACGGCTGCCATCAGGTCGCCGACAGCAGTCAGCAGCAAAGCACCGCCGCCGGCACCATGGCCGCTGCCGCGAGCCAGATGACCGCCAGCATCGAGGAAATCACCCGCCATGCCGAACGCGCACTGGGCATGGCCAATCAGGCCGAGTCGCTGGCCAAGAGCGGCGGACAGGTGATCCATCAGGTGGTCAGCGACATGGACGACATCGCCCGCTCGGCGCAGCAGTCGGCACAGGTGATCCGCACGCTGGATCAGGAATCCGAAGGCATCTTCAACATCATTCAGGTGATCAAGAGCATCGCCGACCAGACCAACCTGCTGGCACTCAACGCCGCCATCGAAGCGGCGCGGGCCGGCGAGCAGGGCCGGGGCTTCGCCGTGGTCGCCGACGAAGTGCGCAGTCTGGCCGCGCGGACCAGCGCCTCAACCCAGGAAATCGCGGCGATGGTCGCGCGCATCCAGAACAGTACCCGCGAAGCGGTCAGCAGCATGGAGGCCGGCGTGGCTCAGGTGGACAAAGGCATGGCGGTCACGGCTGAAGTCGAGCGGGCGATCCGCGAGATCCTCGACGCCACCCTCAGCACCACGCAACTGGTCAATGACATCACCCGCACCATCGGCGAGCAAAGCCAGGCCAGCAACGAAATTGCCCATCAGGTGGAAATGATCGCCGGGATGTCCGAGGGCAACAGCAAGGTGATCGGGCAGACGGCCAACACCACGGACGAGCTGTCGAGTCTGGCGGGGCGGCTGGCGCAGTCGGTGGATCGGTTTCGGTTGTGAGGGGAATGAACGTTAAATTAATGAGGAGCCTTGACACTACTCAAGGAATTTTTACGAGCGTCTGGACATAAAGTCTGAACTGATACTCGTCGTAAAAACGTTTCTTCATGTTGAATTCTGGCTTGAAGAAGGGATGCTTGTTTCTATTGCAGATATAGGCCTTTTTCGGGTTGTATTCCTTCAGGAATTCGACGCCGTGGCTTTCGGACATGAGCTTTATAGTAGATTCCAATTGTTCGGCTGCAACGCTCTGCCAGCCTGCCTTGTCCCGCTCTTTCAACTCGATCAGGTACAACTCTGAACCGACTGTCAGCATACAGTCGCATCGTGGCCTGCCTCTCGCGTCACCATCCTTGATTACACACTTGTCAATTGCAGTGAAAATGACATCCCTCTCTTTGGGGTTGCTGACGGTGGCGAGCCATTTGTTTTTTTTCAGCGGTATCCACATAGGCAACGGGTGAGGATTGATCGTCACAAAGGCCAAACTCTAGATCGTCGAAAGGGCCTTTCTGGCAGGCGGTATCGAGAAAATTCACGCCTCCAGCTCCTCCTCGATATCCAGGAGACGATCAAACATTTCATTCCCTTCGCGAAGCGACTCGTTGAGATAATTGCTATCAGAAGGGATACCTTCAGCCATTGGGAGCTTT
>NZ_JABULD010000278.1:0-3008 GCF_014060985.1 Pseudomonas sp. MD195_PC81_125 | reverse complement strand
CGATCCAGTTTAGTCTGATCGCATACGACAAGGTGTTGATCACCGTGTCGGCCGTGAAGAAATTCGAGGAGCTGCTGGGATGAACCAGGAACGCGTATTTAAAGTTCTGCTTGGCCCGCACGTTTCCGAGAAGGCTACGGTTCTGGCAGACAAGAAAGGCCAGTTCGTTTTCAAGGTTGCTACTGATGCAACCAAGCTGGAAATCAAGAAGGCCGTCGAAAGCCTGTTCAGCGTGAAAGTAGAGCGCGTCACTACCCTGAACGTTCTGGGTAAGAGCAAGCGCACTGCTCGCGGTCTGGGCAAGCGTAATGACTGGAAGAAGGCAGTTATCTCCCTTCAGCCAGGCCAAGATCTCGATTTCAGCAGCAGTGCTGAGTAAGGAAGGGGTGCATCATGGCAATCGTTAAATGCAAACCGACTTCCCCTGGCCGCCGTTTTGTGGTCAAGGTGGTCAACCAGGAGCTGCATAAAGGCGCTCCTCACGCACCGCTGCTCGAGAAAAAATCGAAGACTGGTGGTCGTAACAACAATGGCCGTATTACCACTCGTCACATCGGTGGTGGTCATAAGCAGCATTACCGTATGGTCGATTTCCGTCGCAACGACAAAGATGGCATCGTCGCCACTGTCGAGCGTATCGAATACGATCCAAACCGTACCGCTCACATCGCACTGCTCTGCTACGCAGACGGCGAGCGTCGCTACATTATCGCCCCTAAAGGCGTGAGTGCTGGCGACCAGCTGATCGCAGGCGCTCTGGCTCCAATCAAGCCAGGCAACGCTCTGCAACTGCGCAACATTCCAGTCGGTTCTACCGTACACGGCATCGAACTGAAACCAGGTAAAGGCGCACAGATCGCTCGTTCCGCTGGTGCTTCGGCTCAGCTGATCGCTCGTGAAGGCGTGTACGTTACCCTGCGTCTGCGTTCCGGTGAAATGCGTAAAGTCCTGGCTGAATGCCGTGCGACCCTGGGCGAAGTCTCGAACTCCGAGCACAGCCTGCGTTCGCTGGGTAAAGCTGGTGCCAAACGCTGGCGTGGCGTTCGCCCAACCGTTCGTGGTGTTGCCATGAACCCGGTTGACCACCCACATGGTGGTGGTGAAGGTCGTACCTCTGGTGGTCGTCATCCGGTATCGCCATGGGGCTTCCCGACTAAGGGCGCGAAGACTCGTGGTAATAAGCGTACCGACAAAATGATCGTCCGTCGTCGCAAGTAAATAGAGGGATACGACAGTGCCACGTTCTCTGAAAAAAGGTCCTTTTATTGATCTTCACCTACTGAAGAAGATCGAAGTGGCGGCGGAAAAGAACGATCGCAAACCAATTAAGACTTGGTCGCGTCGTTCGATGATCCTGCCACAAATGGTCGGTCTGACCATTGCAGTACACAACGGCCGTCAGCACGTCCCAGTTCTCGTGAACGAAGACATGGTTGGCCATAAACTGGGCGAGTTCGCCGGTACCCGCACTTATCGTGGGCACGTGGCTGACAAGAAAGCCAAGCGTTAAGGGGTAAGGAAATGGAAGTAGCCGCTAAGTTGTCGGGCGCTCGAATCTCCGCCCAGAAAGCCCGCTTGGTCGCCGACCAGATCCGCGGGAAGAAGGTGGGCGAAGCGCTCAACCTGTTGGCTTTCAGCAGTAAGAAAGCCGCCGAGATCATGAAAAAAGTGCTGGAGTCGGCCGTAGCCAACGCCGAGCATAACGAAGGCGCAGACGTTGATGACCTGAAGGTCAGCACCGTTTTCGTCAACGAAGGGCGTTCGCTGAAGCGCATCATGCCACGTGCCAAAGGCCGTGCTGATCGCATCGTCAAGCGGTCTTGCCATATCACTGTCAAGGTTGCTGACAAGTAACGGAGTCGAAGAGATGGGTCAGAAAGTACATCCCATTGGCATTCGCCTGGGAATCGTCAAGGAGCACACCTCCGTCTGGTACGCAGACGGTCGGACTTATGCGGACTACTTGTTCGCAGATCTGAAGGTGCGTGAGTATCTCCAAGACAAACTAAAAAGCGCGTCCGTAAGCCGTATCGATATCCATCGTCCGGCTCAAACTGCACGCATCACCATCCACACCGCTCGTCCAGGTATCGTTATCGGGAAGAAGGGTGAAGATGTTGAGAAACTGCGTCAGGACCTGACCAAGCAAATGGGTGTGCCTGTGCACATCAATATCGAAGAGATCCGCAAGCCGGAGCTCGACGGTATGCTGGTTGCGCAGAGCGTAGCTCAGCAGCTGGAGCGTCGTGTAATGTTCCGTCGCGCTATGAAGCGCGCAGTACAGAACGCCATGCGCATTGGTGCCAAAGGCATCAAAATCCAAGTGAGCGGTCGTCTCGGCGGTGCTGAAATCGCACGTACTGAATGGTATCGCGAAGGTCGTGTGCCACTGCACACCCTGCGTGCCGACATCGACTATGCCAACTACGAAGCTCACACCACTTACGGTGTGATCGGTGTAAAGGTTTGGATCTTCAAAGGCGAAGTAATTGGTGGTCGCCAAGAAGAGCTGAAGCCGCAAGCACCAGCGCCTCGTAAAAAAGCTGCTAAGTAAGGGGTACGCCAAATGTTGCAACCTAAGCGTACGAAGTTCCGCAAGCAGATGACCGGCCACAACCGTGGTCTGGCACTGCGCGGTAGCAAAGTCAGCTTCGGCGAGTTCGCGCTGAAGTCTGTTGCTCGTGGTCGTCTCACCGCTCGTCAGATCGAGTCAGCGCGTCGTGCTCTGACCCGTCACGTAAAACGTGGCGGCAAGATCTGGATCCGTGTATTCCCGGACAAGCCGATCTCCAAAAAGCCTCTCGAGGTTCGTATGGGTAAAGGTAAGGGTAACGTGGAATACTGGGTTGCCCAGATTCAGCCAGGCAAAGTCCTGTATGAAATCGAGGGTGTTTCTGAAGAGCTGGCGCGTGAGGCTTTCGCCCTGGCTGCTGCAAAGCTGCCGCTCGCCACCTCCTTTGTTAAACGGACGGTGATGTGATGAAAGCGAATGAACTTCGTGAAAAATC
>NZ_JABULD010000633.1:0-1874 GCF_014060985.1 Pseudomonas sp. MD195_PC81_125 | reverse complement strand
CGAAAGGCTGCGATCTTTTGACTTTGATCTTTTAAAGCAAGATCAAAAGATCGCAGCCTCCGGCAGCTCCTACACGGTTCGGCTAAAACGTTAAATTCGGAACTGCCCCACCAGTCTGCCCAACCGCTGCCCCAGCTCCGCCAGACTGCGCGAAGTCTGCGCGCCCAACTGGGTCTCATCCGCCACGCTGTCCACCGCCACGGCGATCTGATGCACGCTGCGGTTGATCTCTTCGGCCACCGCCGTCTGCTCTTCCGCCGCACTGGCGATCTGCGCGTTCATCGAATTGATGGTCGCAATCAGCTCGGCCATCGCATCCAGCGACGCGCCAGCCTGATTGGCTTGCGCCGAGGTGCCATCGCCCGCCTCGCTGGAGCGGCGCATCGCCTCGACCGCCGACTGCGTGCCCGCCTGCAAACGATCGATCATGCTCTGAATTTCCTGGGTGCTGATCTGCGTGCGGCTGGCCAGCGCCCGCACTTCGTCCGCCACCACCGCAAAGCCACGCCCGGCCTCCCCGGCCCGCGCCGCTTCAATCGCCGCGTTCAGCGCCAGCAGGTTGGTCTGTTCGGCAATCGAGCGGATCACTCCGAGCACGCCGACAATCGACGACACGTCCTGCTGCAGGCTGTCGAGCGATACGCCGCTGCTGCGAATGTCATCCACCAGCGCATGAATCTGTTTGATGCTGCCGGCCACCACGCGCTTGGCGCTCTGGCCTTCCTCGTCGGTCTGCTGCGCGGCCACCGCGGCGTTCTGCGCGCTTTTGGCGACTTCCTGGGCGGCGGCGGACATTTCGTTGATCGCCGTGGCGACCTGGTCGGTCTCATGGCGCTGACGCTCCATCGCCTGATCGGAACGCTGGGCCTGATCCGACACTTGGGTCACCAGGCCGGTCAGTTGCGTGGTCATCTCGGTGATCTGTCGCACCAGGCCGTGGATCTTGTCGACGAAGCGGTTGAACGAGCCGGCCAGTTCGCCGAGCTCATCCTGGCTGCTGATGTTCAGCCGGCGGGTCAGATCGCCCTCGCCTGCGGCGATGTCGTCGAGGTTGGCTTTCATCAGGTTCAGCGGCCGCAAAATGGTGTTGGCCAACAGCATGCCCGCTGCGGCGATCACCAACAGCACCAGAACGGCCACGCCGACGATGCTGAGAATCACGCCTTGCATACGCTCCTGCACCTGCGCCTCGACCACCGCCACTTGCGCTTCAATGCCGTCGAGGTTGACCGACGTGCCCACCGCCATGTCCCACTTTGCCAAGTATTCGGTGTAGCCGAGTTTCGGCACCAGCACGTTGGCATTGCCCGGCAGTGGCGAGCTGTATTGCAGATAGTGGGTGCCGTCCTTCGCTACGCTCACCAGGCCGCGATTGACGTAAACCCCGTTGGGGTCGCGGTTGTCCTTGAAGCTTTTGCCCACACCTTCCGGGTCATTGGCCTTGAACAGGCGCACGGTCTCGGAGTCGTAGCCGAAGAAGTAGCCGTCCTTGCCGTAGCGGATGCCCGACAGCAATTTGATCGCCTGCGCCCGCGCCGCGTTATCCCCGGGGGCGGCCGCGTCGTACAGCGGTTTGATCGTGGTCATCGCCACGGCGACGTAACTTTGCAGCGTGGCCTTGGCGTCGGCGAGCAGGCGTTCGCGGGTCTGCTCGACCTCGGTGTGCGCCTGCTGCTGGAGGATGAACAGCGTGGTCAGGCTGATGACCAGCGCAAAGAGCAGCACCGGCAGGACGGCAAGGGACAGGACTTTGGCCTTGAGACTCAAGCGCATTGGGGGGCTCACTCTTTTGGTTTTATTGGCGTGGTTAAAGGCGTTAACGGCACGCGCGAGCAAAAGTTGAACCCAAAAAAAGATCGCAGCCTTCGGCAGCT
>NZ_JABULD010000557.1:0-854 GCF_014060985.1 Pseudomonas sp. MD195_PC81_125 | reverse complement strand
TTGCCAGCGATAGCGGTAGACCAGCCGACACGAATGTTGAATGTGCCGACGCCATCGCTGGCAAGCCAGCTCCCACAGGGACTCAGGGTGTTGTTGCGGATTGTGCGAAGTCTTGCAATTGCGGGTAGAACAACGCGAAGTCCTCACTCAGCGGCTCATACAACCGCCGCAATTCCTGCATCGCCATCGCCAGTTCCTCCGGCCGGGTCAGGCGCCGGGAGATCCCGCGCAGCACCTGCTCCAGCACTTCAAACGACTGATACGAACCCAGCCAGTCATTGGCAACCATGTGCGGTGCGATCTTCGCCAGGCGTTCGGGCAATTGCCGTTCATTCGACAGCACCCGGTACACGTCGCGGGTGAAGTGCTCCAGCGGCTGATCGGCGTACAGCGTCCAGTCCCGCGCCAGGCAATGGTCGAAAAACACATCGAGGACAATCCCCGCGTAGCGCCGCCGGGTCGCGGTGAAACGTCCGAGGGCGATGTCCACCACAGGGTGGCGATCGGTGAACACATCAATCCGCCGATGCAGCTGAATCGCCGCTTCAATCTGCGGCGCAAATTGCCCTTGCAGGCGTCCTTTGACGAAATCGCCATACAGACTGCCGAGTAATTGCTCGGGGAGCTGGCCTCCGAGGTGTAAATGTGCGAGATAGTTCATGGGCGCAGCTTAGCACTGCGCGCTTTCATCGTTACAACACACGTATCGTTATAACCCGATATACCGATTTATGCGGTCGTCAGATCAAATTCATATTGGTATATCGCGAAATAACGATTTAAAGTTCGCCTCATCGCGATATAGCGCTACACATCACGAGCACAAAGCCATGAACCTCGACCTCGACGAAATA
>NZ_JABULD010000352.1:0-1783 GCF_014060985.1 Pseudomonas sp. MD195_PC81_125 | reverse complement strand
AAAGGCGATTCCCCTTGTCTACCGGGGGTGTCGAAGGAGAGGAAGTCATGGAGGAAGGGCGCCCCTCTCAGTTCACGACAATCTGGGTGGAGGTTTCCGAAGGGTCGCTGACAGGCGAATACGAAATGGTCAGCCAAGGTGCCCGAATCTATGGGATGACCTACACGAATTACAAATCCGGTAAGAAGTATTCATTCGATCAAGACATCACCATGGACGCTTCGCCAGAAACAGGCTGTCAGTGGTGAGCCGGGGATCATTGAGAAAGGGGACTTAACGTCCCCTTTTTTTCATCCGCAAATCCCGCTACGACTTGGCCGCCAGGTTCCGCACTTCAATATGATCGAGCGTCCCTTCCACCATCAATCGCACCCCATCCGCCATTCTGCTCAGAGCCAGTGCAACCGAGCGGCGGGAGCCGTGGAGGTCGTCGGCGAGGTCGCAGGCGATGGCGCTGATGGACAGGAGGTCTTCGGAGGCGTTGGCCATGAGGGCTTCGGCGTCGGTGCCGGGGGTGAGGCTGAAGAGGCCGGTTTCGCGTTTGGGTTGGGATTCGGTGCGCGGTTTGAAGTGGTGGTCGAGGGCGCGTTCGGCGGCTTCGTGGAATTTCTTGGATTCCAGCGATTCGTAGGGCGATATGTCTGGGGTTTCGGGGGGATTGGGTGTTGGTTTGATCATAGGTATTTTCCGAGTTATGGAGCCAACACCGTTTCGCTTGCTTCGAGAGGGTGGCAGCTGTGTATAGGTGTGCAAGACCGGACTCGGAAACCGGCAGACCCGAAGGCCTCCCATACACAGCCGCCATAACAGTTCGCGAGCATAGGAAAACGCCCGGCGAATAGCCATAACTGAATGCATAACGAGTCTGGACTTGCACGTCCGAGTCACCGATTTTGCGGTGACACACACAGGCTATCGACGATGCTCCAACCTGCCTAGTTCACGCACAACACCACGCTTTGCAGGAAATTTCCCATAGGTTTGCAGGCTGGAAGATCAAAAGATCGCAGCCTTCGGCAGCTCCTACAGGGATGTGTTTCAACAGGTGTAGGACGGTGGGTGCAGAAGTGTGACTTGGCGGTCATCGTGCGGGAAATGGTCTGCATCATCTTCCAATAGCGGCGGATAGTGGCGTTATCGTTCGAATCCCTTACACTGCCCCGGCCGTTCATTTTCCTTTTGAGGCTGTGCGCATGAAATTTCGTTTTCTTCTGTGGATGATGGGTTTGTTGATGGGGAAGGCCAGCCGGACAAATCCTGCGTTCCAGCAGCAGTTGGGTGACAAGAATCTGGTGTTTCAGCTGCAGACGCTGGACGGGAAAGTGGCGCGGCATTTCGTGGTGAAGAATCAGCGCGTTACCAGCAAGTCTGGTGTGGTGGCGGAGCCGGCGTTTGCGATTGCGTTCAAGGATGCGGGTTATGCCTTTGCCACGATGCAGGCGAAGAACAAGCAGCTGGCGTTCATGCAGGGGATTCAGGACAAGTCGATCCAGCTGAAGGGGAATCCGGCGCTGGTGATGTGGTTTCAGGGGTTGATGAAGTATTTGAAGCCGAGGAAAGCCAAGCCTAAGGCTTGAGTAGATGTGCTTGAGTAGAAGGGCTTAAGTGGAGGGGCTGTTGTGGTGAGGGGATTTATCCCCGATGGGCTGCGCAGCGGCCCCAAAACCCGAGACCTCGATATAACTGACGCACCCTGTTGGCTGGGTTTGCGACTGCTGCGCAGTCGGTCGGGGATAAATCCCCTCACCACAGGGTTTCGCTGAGTCAGTTGATCGTCATCAGA
>NZ_JABULD010000772.1:0-2649 GCF_014060985.1 Pseudomonas sp. MD195_PC81_125 | reverse complement strand
CCGAAAGCTATGGCTCAGCCTCGCCGCGTTGCTCATCAGTTCATGAGCGTACATCAGCATGTAACATAGGAAGGAACCACATAACTAACCAGATTAGCTTTTTTAATTAGTCGGCAAATATCTAGACTGGCTGGAGCTAAGTCAGGATTGATCTCCGTTATAAGGAAGTGCATTTGGCTTTTGCCGATTCACTCCTCAGCGGTGTTGGTGAGAGAGCTGCTAGAGCTGCGATCAAAAATGGGAAGAGTATGCTGGCTTATAGGCCGAACAAGGAACGGAGAACCCTATCATGGCAGTGCGCACCTACGACTATTTTGCTTGCCCCAGCGGCCACCAGGGTGAAGAGAAAACAACCGAGAACGATCAGCCGTATTCCAAATCCTGGGAGCGCGTATCGACCAAGGGCCTCAGAAGTGGCCCAAATGGCACCTATCTGTGTGAAGTTTGTGGCTTGCCAATGCGCCGCGTGACGAAGCCACAGCCCTAGGCCATTCAGAGACGAGACAATAACCGCTTTTGGCCGATTTCTGCCAGTCACGACAGGTTGAATCCACAGCCAAAAGCGGTTGTTTGTGAATGATTTCTTTAGGCCAAGTAGTGCTGATGGCGTTTGCTTATGCATGCTGGCAGAAACGTCGCCACGCACCGTAAAAATCGGACAGAAGCGCCTCTGCCTCACTGCCTCCATTTCAGCTGGATGACGATAGCAGTGAAAACGAATAAAGTGCTTAACGCACTCGCAATAGACAGGTAAAAGCATACAGCGGCTGACTTTGAGATGGGGTGTTTTTTCTGGTTTGATGCGTACTGAAAGAAGGGAGTCCTGCATTGAAAAAAATAATAGCTCTTGCGTTTTTAGTGTGTTTTTTTAGCGGTGCCATTTGGGGGGTTGGAGGTCTGAGTTTTTCTGGAAAACCGCTCCATACGAGCATTAAAGATATTCTGGAAGTAGGTAGTTATTGCGCAACTATATTTGTAGCTTTAATCGGCGTGAAAACGCTAACTGCTTGGCAGTTACAGTTTAAGCACGCCGAAAAATACAAAGCGATAAAGTCATTTCAGGACAAGCTTAATGGCGAGCAAGTTGGTGAGTCATATTTGTATTCAGTAATGCAAAAAGTAATCGATTCGATAAATCAGAGTGCTCCTATGGGGCTTCTTGATGGTGTTAAGTTTTTTAAAGAACGCGATTTGGCTTGGGTTCATCATTGTTTCGAAATGCAGCGGGCATGGGAAGAAATGGGGCTTTTCTTAACTGATGTCGAATTGAAATGTTTCAGCATTTCGCCGGTTGATCTTGAAGGCCGGGTTTGGGATGCGTACATGGTCATGCTGAAAAAATACGATGACAAAAATGGCGATGCTGGCGAAATGTTCAGAATTTGTCGGGAGGCTGTTGACCGGCTTAAAGAAGACTTCAGCAAGCTACGCCTTGATACCAAATGCCTGCTAAAAATAGTACTTGGGTAGGCTCGTAGCTGTTGTTCTAATTTTTATCAAGTGGCATTCACGGCTGTCTTCCACGAGTAACTACGTATGCTTCTGAAATATTTCACTTGTGTAGTTGGATCTGTGTCGAATTGGTTATTCAGCATCTTCGTTGTTGTGCTTGTGTTAGGTGCTTATTTTTTGTTTTTTGATTTTTTGACTTCGGAAATTCCAATCAGGAAATTGCCTGCGGCTGTTCGGGAGGGGACGTTTGGCGATAGCTTTGGAACGCTAAATGCTTTTTTTTCTGGCTTGGCTTTCTCGGGTGTTCTGTTGACATTGTTTTGGCAAAGAAAGGATCTTTCTGAAACTCAAAGGCAGATTAAAAGTCAGCAGATTGAGTCTCAGTTTTACAATATGCTGACGCTTCAGCATAACGTAGTCCAGGGCTTTGATTTAAAAAGGAATGGCAAAGTTACCATGGTGGGCAGAGACTGCTTTAAAACATGGGTTAAGCAGCTTAGAGAGTCCTACTCTAACTCTGGCGCCAGTCACCAAGCTAAAATGGTGATTGCTTATGAGGCGATGTGGTCTCGACATCAAGGTGATCTGAGTTTATATTTCAGAAGCCTATATTCGGTCTTTCGCTTTGCGTCAGAAAGTGAGCACGCAGAAAGCAAGAAATTTGGTGTTATTGCTAGATCGTTTTTGTCAGATTTTGAACTTGTTGTTCTTTTCTATAACTGCTTAAGCGAGCGTGGATGCAAGTTTAAGAAATATGTTGATGAGTTTGCAATATTTAATAATCTAGATCCGCGAATGCTTTTAGATGAAGGAGATGTAAGGCTTTTAAGTAGAGCTGCGTATGGGAACAGCGATGAAATATTGGCGATATATGATTTGCCCGGGGAGGGGCGCCAAAATTTTAATTCTTGAAGTTGAATCGCCACTGATTTCCTAGGCGAACTCGAGCGGCAGCTTTTGGCCGAGGCTGTGTAAAAACGTTTTTGAGCGCGACAGGTACTCAAAACCGGACTGAAAATCACGCTTCTACGCGAAATCCACATCTGTCGACGTGCCGCTAAATTTCAGATTCAACGTAGACGCGCATACTTAAATTTTGGCGAAGCGTTTTTACACACTCTGGGCCGACAGCGGTCGCTCCAGAACGTCCGCTTTTGGCCGAAAGCAGCCCCATCCGTAATTCCCTATCAGCCSMGT
>NZ_JABULD010000068.1:0-1110 GCF_014060985.1 Pseudomonas sp. MD195_PC81_125 | reverse complement strand
CCAGATTGCCGCCGGTGGTCGAGACCACACGCTGCCAGCCGTCTTCCGGCTCCCAGGCTTCAGCGTCGTGAGTGTGTGCGGCCGTACCGGCGGCGTGTTCGTGAACGGCCACCGGTTCGGATTTTTCGAAGGTTTCAGCCTGCAGAATCAGTGGCGAGACCCAGAAGCTTTGCAGCAACGTTAGCAACAGGGCGGCCAGCAGGCCGGTGAAGCCTGCAGTTTGCGCGATACGCTTGATCATGTCGGCAGGTCTCAGTGGCACGGGAACGCGGCGCTGTGGCGGGTATCGTGAGCGGCGTTGTGCACCGCTTCGATGTGCGAGAAACCGGCGAAGTAAACGAGGCTGGCGCCCAGGATCGACGCGAAAATGGCGGCGGTCAGGCGTTGGCTCAAGGTGGCGGTACTGGAGATTTTGTCGGTGTTGCTGGCGGTGCTGCTGATGATCGACATGGCGCTTCCCTCTGGAGTGTCAGCGGGTGATATAGAGCGCATGAAAACCCCTGCGAGTCGCGCACGCAGAGGTTCGAACAGCGCCCGCCCACCGCGGGTTTGTTATGTTCAGCGACGCAAAATGCGCGCTGTGTGTTGCGGGCCGGTCTCCGGGCTCACGAGGGGTTGGCGTCAGGCCGACCTGCAAGCGTCACCTTCCCATGCCGCAATGGCACAGTGGATTCGACGCTTCGCTCGCTTACCGTTGCGGGGGCAGCACCGGACTGACATGGCTTTGAGTAAAGCACATGATTCACCGGTTTCCCGTTTCACCCTGTGAAGGGCACCCGTAACAAGTTGTGTAGGAGAGCATGGGGTGGGGGATTTAGTCAATTTTGGGGGTGGATCCGTTGCTGCGGTAACGGCCACTTAGGGTTCCGCCCTTACGGCGGGTCACTTTTGGCAAAACGCCCCAAAAAGTAACCAAAAGGGTCTATGCCCTGACGTTCGGCCCTCGCTCAGGCTCGGGTTCCTTCGCTGCGGGATTCATCCGGGGGGCAGCGCCTACGGTTTGCTTCGCTGCACCTCCTCTCGCTGTGTTTGGCTGCGCCAAACGGTCGCTGCGCTCCCACCCCCGGATAAATCCCTCCACTCAGCCTGCCGACGGGCCCTCAGATCAAG
>NZ_JABULD010000692.1:0-1007 GCF_014060985.1 Pseudomonas sp. MD195_PC81_125 | reverse complement strand
TCTTTTGATCTTGCTGTTAAAAGCCAAATCAAAAGATCGCACCTGCGGCAGCTCCTGCAGGGTTCGGCGTCAGAGCCGGCGTTTGCGGGCCAGGCTCGGGGATGGTGGTTGGCGGGGATCRMCACTTGCTGCGCCTCGGGTGTGGTGCTGAGCGCCAGCGCCGCCAGGGTCGGCTGACTGAACAGCGCCCGGGCGTCGGTGTGCAGGCCGCTCTGGCGCATGCGCGCCACCAGACTCACCGCCAACAACGAGTGCCCGCCCAGTTCGAAGAAGTTGTCGTGACGACCGACCTGTTCGACGCCGAGCACCTCGCCCCAGATCCGCGCCAGCGCGTTTTCGACTTCACCCTGGGGTTCCACGTATGGGCGGTTGATCACCGCATCTGCCCCCGGCTCCGGCAGGGCTTTGCGATCGACCTTGTCGTTCGGTGTCAGCGGCAACGCGTCAAGCAATACGAACGCACCGGGCACCATGTACTCGGGTAAACGTTCCAGCACATGCGCGCGCAGGGTTTCCAGTGACGGCGCGTCGATGCCGGCGCGCACGGTGTACCAGGCCACCAGACGCTCATCACGCACCATCACCACCGCTTGGCGAATCGCCGGATGTTCGATCAACCGTGCCTCGATTTCTCCCGGCTCCAGACGCAAGCCACGCAGCTTGATCTGGAAGTCGTTGCGGCCGAGAAATTCCAGATCCCCATGATTGTTGTAGCGCGCCAGATCTCCCGTGCGGTACAGCCGATCCCCCGGCACAAACGGGCTGTCGATGAAGCGCTCGGCCTGCATCTCCGGCAAACCGTGATAACCGCGCGCCACGCCGACGCCACCGATGTGCAACTCGCCACTGACGCCTTGCGGTACCGGTTGACCGTAGGCATCGAGCACGTACAACCGGGTATTGCTCAGTGCGGTGCCGATCGGCACCACGTTGTCCGGCACCGGCATGTCCGGTTCCAGCGTCCAGCCCGTGCTGTCCACGGTGGTTTCGGTCGGGCCATAAACGTT
>NZ_JABULD010000022.1:0-1881 GCF_014060985.1 Pseudomonas sp. MD195_PC81_125 | reverse complement strand
CTGGCTTGCCAGCGATGCGGCCCGAAAGGCCATCACAGAACCACCTGATATTTTTTTGCACAAAAATGAAACCGGTTTCAGAGGCAGATAACAATGAATAAACCCGCCGTTTCCATCAGCCTGTCCAGCTACGGCGCCGAGCTTGTGCGCCAACGCGGGCAAGATTTCTTCATCGACGTGCTGGCCGCCGCCGGTGCCGATCGCATCGAATGGCGCGAAGAGTTGCTGACCCGCGAAGTGCCTGCACAACTGCAGGCCGCCACCCAGGCGCAGGGTCTGCAAAGCATCTATTCGTCGCCGACCGAACTATGGCTCGCCGGTCAGGCGCGGCCCAATCCCGAACTGATCAACGCCCTGCAACACGCCCGGGCGTTTGGCTCGAAATGGCTGAAAGTCTCGCTCGGCTACTTCACCGACAACTGTGATCTGCAGGCGCTGCAGCAACTGCTGGGCAACACCCCGGTGCAACTGCTCGTGGAAAACGACCAGACCTTGCAGGGCGGCCGCATCGAGCCGTTCCAGCGTTTTTTTCGCGGCGGTCGAGCAGCATGATTTGCCGATCAAGATGACCTTCGACATCGGCAACTGGCAGTGGCAGGACCAGTCCGCCGCCAACGCCGCACGTCTGCTTGGACGGCATGTCGGTTACGTGCACTGCAAAGCTGTGGCCCGGCGCGCCGACGGCAAACTGGTGGCGGTGCCGCCCGCCGTCAGCGATCTGCATTTGTGGGAACAACTGCTGCGCCACATGGCCCAAGGCGTTATGCGCGCCGCCGAATACCCGTTGCAGGGCGAAGATCTGGTGGCACTGACCACCGAACACGTCGCCGCCCTCGCCCGCCTTGGTCAATCGCGTCTGGAGCCTGCCCATGTCTGAGATCGATATTCTGTCGTTCGGTGAAACCATGGCGATGCTGGTCGCCGAGCAGACCGGTGATCTGGCGGCGGTCGAACATTTTCACAAACGCATTGCCGGCGCCGACAGCAATGTGGCGATCGGCTTGTCGCGCCTGGGTTTCAATGTGGCGTGGCTGAGCCGGGTCGGCGCCGATTCCCTCGGACGGTTCGTGGTCCAGACCTTGATCGAGGAAGGTCTGGATTGCAGTCACGTCGCGGTCGATGACCAGCACCCGACCGGTTTCCAGTTCAAGTCGCGTAACGACGACGGCAGCGACCCGCAGGTCGAGTATTTCCGCCGTGGCTCGGCGGCCAGTCGTCTGTCCGTCCAGTCGATCACCGATACCTTGCTCAGCGCCCGTCACCTGCACGCCACCGGGATTCCACCGGCACTGTCAGCCAGTGCGCGGGAAATGTCGTTCGAACTGATGACTCGCATGCGCCATGCCGGGCGCAGCGTGTCGTTCGACGCCAATCTGCGCCCGAGCCTGTGGGCCTCTGAGCAAGAGATGATCCGCGAGATCAACCGCCTCGCCGCCCTCGCCCACTGGGTACTGCCGGGTTTGAGCGAAGGTCGCTTGCTGACCGGCTTCGAAGACCCGGCGGACATCGCCGCGTTCTATCTCGACCAGGGCGCTGAAGCCGTGGCGATCAAGCTTGGCCCGCAAGGCGCCTATTACCGCACGCAACTGGATCAGGGGTTTGTCGCCGGAGTACCGGTGGCCAACGTGGTCGACACCGTGGGTGCGGGTGATGGATTTGCGGTCGGCATGATCAGTGCCCTGCTGGAGCATCAGAGTTTTGCCGAGGCGGTGCAACGCGCCAACTGGATTGGCAGTCGGGCGGTGCAGAGTCGCGGGGATATGGAGGGGTTGCCGACCCGGTCCGAGCTCATCGCTGAATTCCAGTCCGCCATCGCTGGCAAGCCAGCTCCCACAGGGTTCGGCGGTGGGAATGCAATAGTCGACTTACCCGAGATACCTG
>NZ_JABULD010000115.1:0-1143 GCF_014060985.1 Pseudomonas sp. MD195_PC81_125 | reverse complement strand
GGTTCAGCCTCAACCGGGCAAAATGTGGGAGCGAGCCTGCTCGCGAAGGGGCCAGTAGCTTCACTGAAAATCTCTCAGCGAATCAAGGCGCACCAAACACCATCGTCCAGTAAACCCCTTCATCACTGCGCGCCTCGCTGGCAAAACCCGCGCCGACCTGGGTGAACATCGGGTTCATCAGGTTGGCACAATGCCCGGGACTGGCCAGCCATCCGGCCATCGCCTTGCCCGGTGAACTCTGGCCGGCGGCGATGTTTTCGCCGATCTGCCGGCCCCGATAACCTGCCGCCCGGGCGCGATCGGCCGGCATGTCGCCGTCCGGATCACGGTGGGCGAAATAGTTGCCGTAGGCCATGGCCTTGCTATGCCCTTGCGCGGCGGCTCCCAGCGCCGGGTTCCAGCTGAGCGGGCGAGCGGCGGCGAAGCGCTGGCGTCCACACATCCGTGGGGCGTGCACGGGCGGCGTTGACCTCGGCGAGCAAGGCTTTGCCGACGCTGCGGTTGTCGCCGACGCGACTGTCGAGCACCGGTTGCGCCAGCACCACTTGCCATTCACCGCGGGCACGGCTGACGCCGATGTCGGCGTACTGGGCGTCGAGCAGGGCGGTGCAGTGGCTGTCTTGCAGCTGTTCGAAGGCTTCCTCGGCATCCCCGGCACCGACGATGCGGATGCTGCGCACCGCCACCGCCGAATATCCCGAAGACTTCAATCTCTCGCGCAAGCCACCGCCGTAGCCATAGCCGATCGGCAACGCCAGATTCGACTTCAGCGACAGTGGCGCCAGGCGCTGGGCAGGGCGACGTTCGCAGCGTTGCGGATGGGCGCGGTAATCGTTGATGGCGGCCACCAGCTGCCGTTCTTCGCTGGCGTGGGCGGTCTCGGTGAACAGTGGGGCAAGGATCAGCAGGCACAGCGAACCGAAGCGTGATGAGCGAACGACATGGCGCATGGGACGGCAGACTCAGGGGAAAGGACAGTGCTGAAGTGGGCAGCCGCGGAATGCGGCGCCACTAGGACTGGGCTTTTTGCACTTGGTTCATGCTGGCAAACTGGCTTTTTTGCTGGGTGTGAAGGGGAGGGTGATCCTGGATTTTGTGTTGCCCGCACTGGCCCCTTCGCGAGCAGGCTCGCTCCCACAGAGC
>NZ_JABULD010000039.1:0-3082 GCF_014060985.1 Pseudomonas sp. MD195_PC81_125 | reverse complement strand
GGCTGCGATCTTTTGATCTGGCTGTCAGTGCCTGCAAAACAATAAGAAAAGTGAGTGGTGAACATGGACGTACGCATCAAGCCGGCAGCGGTCGGCACCCTGTTGCTCGCAGTTTCCATCGCGCAAGCCCACGCGCAGTACCTTGAATCCGGCAAGCCCGGCGATCCTGCCAGTTGGCGCAGTGCCGAATTCCAGCGCGACTGGGGCCTGGCGCGGATGCAGGCCGATCAGGCTTACGCCGCCGGTATCACCGGCAAAGGCGTGAAGATCGGCGCCCTCGACTCCGGCTTCGATGCCGCCCACCCTGAGTTCGCCAGCGACCGCTATCACCCGGTAATGGCCTCTGGCAGTTACGTCGACGGCTCGCTGTTCAACGTCAACGGCACCCTCAACCCCAACAACGACTCCCATGGCACTCACGTGGTCGGCACCATGGGCGCGAGCCGTGACGGCACCGGCATGCACGGCGTGGCGTACAACGCGCAGATCTACGTCGGCAACACCAACAACAACGACAGTTTCCTGTTCGGCCCCAAACCCGATCCGCGCTATTTCAAAGCGGCCTACGACGCGTTGGCCGCCGCCGGCGTACGCGCGATCAACAACAGTTGGGGCAGTCAGCCGCCGGATGTCAGTTACCGCACCCTGGCCGATCTGCACGCCGCGTACGCCCAGCACTGGAATCAGGGCACTTGGCTCGACGCGGCGGCGGACGTCTCGCGCCGTGGCGTGATCAACGTGTTCAGTGCCGGCAACAGCGGCTACCCGAACGCCAGCGTGCGTTCGGCGTTGCCGTACTTTCAGCCGGATCTGGAAGGCCATTGGCTGGCGGTGTCCGGGCTGGACCAAAGCAATCAGCAGAAGTACAACCAGTGCGGCGTCGCCAAATACTGGTGCATCACCACGCCGGGGGCGAAGATCGACAGCACCATCCCGGGCGGCGGTTATGCGATCAAGTCCGGCACTTCGATGGCCGCGCCGCACGCCACCGGCGCACTGGCGCTGGTGATGGAACGCTATCCGTACATGAACAACCAGCAGGCGCTGGAAGTGCTGCTGACCACCGCCACGCAACTCGACGGCTCGGTCACCGATGCGCCGACCGAACGGGTCGGCTGGGGCGTGGCCAACCTCAATCGGGCGATGCACGGGCCGGGGCAACTGCTCGGCGCGTTCGATGCCAACCTGGCCGCCGGACAAAGCGATGTCTGGAGCAACGACATCTCCGACAAGGCCCTGATTCAGCGGCAAAGCGAAGACCTCGCCGAACACCGCGCCTGGCAGCAAATCCTGCAGGACAAAGGCTGGCAAAACGGTATCCCGGCCGGAGCGAGTCAGCAGGATCAGACCGACTACGCGGTCGGTATGGCGCGTGATGCCGCAGCGGCGACGCGGGTCTACCAAGGCAGCCTGATCAAGTCCGGGGGCAGGGCGCTTGTTGCTGACCGGTGACAACACCTTCCGTGGCCCGACCACGGTCAATGGCGGATTGCTCAGCGTCAACGGCTCGCTGGCCTCGGCGGTGACCGTCAACGACAGCGGCACCCTTGGCGGTTCGGGGCGCATCGGTGCGCTGATCGCCAACAGCGGCGGCCGCGTGGCGCCGGGTAACTCCATCGGCACGTTGAACGTGGCCGGTGACGTGACCTTCGCCCCCGGTTCGACCTACGCGGTGGAGCTGTCGCCGACCAGCAGCGACCGCATCGTTGCCGGCGGCAGTGCGCGCATCGGCGGCGCCTCCGTCAGCCTGTCGCTGGAAAACAGCCCGACCCTGCTCAGCACCACGCAAGCGCGCAGCCTGCTCGGTCATTCGTACGACATTCTGCAAGCGGCCGGTGGCATTCAGGGCCAGTTCGGCGCGGTGCTGCCGAATTACCTGTTCATCGGCGGCAACCTCGACTACACGGCCAACGCCATTCAACTGGACATCCAGCGCAATGCGACCTCGTTCGCCAGCGTCGGGCAGACCCCGAATCAGCGCGCGGTGGCGACTGCCGTCGAAGGTTTGGGCGCCGGCAACTCGGTGTACGAAAGCTTGCTGCTGTCAGCGTCTGCCGCTTCGGCGCAACAGGCGTTCCAGCAACTCAGCGGGGAAATCTACCCGGCACTGGGCTCGATGGTGATCAATGACAGCCGCCAGTTGCGCGACGCGGTCGGCGAACGTCTGCACGATGCCAATGCCACGCAAGGCAATGGCTGGATCAAGGCCCTCGGCGCCTGGGGTTCGACCGATTCCGGTAACGACACCTCGCGCTACAGCACCTCGATCGGCGGCTTGCTGGCCGGTGTTGACGGCGCGCTGGACGAGCAGACGCGCATCGGTCTGGTCACCGGTTACAGCGACAGCTCGTTGAACATGGGCTCGGACACGCACTCGTCGGCCAAGGTCGACAGCTATCACCTCGGCGCTTACGCCGGTCATGACATCGGCGCCTGGCGCCTGAGCACCGGCGCGGCCTACAGCTGGCATCGCGCCGATGTGAAGCGCGATCTGCAATACGGCGACGTCAGCGCCAAACAGAAAGCCAAGGTCGATGCGGCCACCACGCAGGTCTTCGGTGAAGCGGCTTATCGCCTGAACTTGCAACCGGTCGCGCTGGAGCCGTTCGCCAACCTCGCTTACGTGCATCTGGATACCGAAGGCTTTACCGAAAAGGGCGACGCCGCGGCACTGAAAAGCTCGGGCGATCAGCGCGACGCAGTGCTCAGCACCCTCGGTGTACGGGCGGTCAAGCGCTTCAATCTGTCGACTCAACAGGCGCTGGACGTCAGTGGTCATCTCGGCTGGCAACACAGCTTGAGTGACATCGACGCCGAACAGCATCTGCGTTTCGCCAGCGGCAGCACGCCGTATTCGGTCGAAAGTTCGGCGCTGGTGCGTGATGCAGCGCTGGTGGGCGTGCAAGCAAGCCTGGCGTTGAGCAAGGACGTACGGGTCAACCTCGATTACAACGGACAACTGGCCAACCGCGAGAAGAGCCACGGCGTGGGGTTGAGCCTGAACTGGCAGTTCTGACGGAGGGCGTACGCCTATCCCTGTAGGAGCTGCCGAAGGCTGCGATCTTTTGACTTTGATTTTTAA
>NZ_JABULD010000204.1:0-14266 GCF_014060985.1 Pseudomonas sp. MD195_PC81_125 | reverse complement strand
TGGCCCAGACCCGTTTTCTGGAAACCGTCCTGCACGAGTTGCCGGACGCGGTGTTCGTCGGCGACTCCACGCAACCGGTGTACACCGGCAACCTTACCTTCAACCCGGAGCGACCGCGGCGCTGGTTCAACTCGTCCACCGGTTACGGCACCCTCGGTTACGCCTTGCCGGCGGCGATTGGCGCGTGGCTCGGTGGCAACCTCGAGGACGGCGCTCGTCCGCCGGTGGTGTGCCTGATCGGCGACGGCGGCTTGCAGTTCACCCTGCCGGAACTGGCCAGCGCGGTTGAAGCGCGCACGCCGGTGATCATCCTGCTGTGGAATAACCAGGGTTACGAAGAGATCAAGAAGTACATGGTCAACCGCGCCATCGAGCCGGTTGGCGTCGATATCTATACCCCCGATTTCATCGGTGTGGCCAAGGCTCTGGGTTGCGCCGCCGAAGCGATCAGTTCGGTTGAACAATTGCGTGGCGCGCTGCGTGCCGCCACCGATCGTCAGGGCCCGACCCTGATCGAAATCGACCAGACCCAATGGATGCAGGCGGTGGCCCTATGATCAATTTCCCGACCACCCTCGACGGCCTGTACATCAACGGTCAATGGTCCGCCGGGCGTGAGCACCTGCGGGTGATCAACCCGGCCACCGAAGCACTGCTGACCACGGTCAATGGTGGTGATGAACAAGCAGTCAACCACGCCGTCAACGCGGCCACTGAAGCGTTCAAGAACTGGTCGAAAAGCACTGGCGCCGAACGCGGCGCGATCCTGCGCAACATTGCCAACGGTGTGCGCAACGGGCGTGACCACTTGATGAAGTTGCAGTCGAGCAACAACGGCAAGCCACAGTTCGAAGCGGCCATCGACGTCGATGATGTGATCGCCACCTTCGAGTATTACGCCGGTTTGGCCGAAGGCCTCGACGCACAACTCGACAGTAACGTGGTGCTGCCCAGCGACGATTTCAGCGCGCGTCTGCGTCGTGAACCGTGCGGTGTGGTCGGGCTGATCGTGCCGTGGAATTTCCCGATGGTCACCACTGCGTGGAAGCTCGCACCGGCCTTGGCCGCTGGTTGCTGCGTGGTGCTCAAACCTTCGGAAGTCACGCCGCTGCCGGAGCTGGAACTGGCGGCGATCATTGCTGAATCCGGTCTGCCCGACGGCGTGTTCAACCTGGTCTGCGGCACCGGTCTGGCGGTGGGGGCACCGCTGTCGGCGGATCCGCGCATCGCGAAGATTTCCTTCACCGGCAGCAACGCTGTCGGCGTGCAGGTGATGCAGCGCGCCGCCGAAACCGTGAAGGGCGTGAGCCTGGAGCTGGGTGGCAAATCTTCGTTGTTGGTGCTCGAAGACGCCGATCTGGAACTGGCGGTGGAACTGGCTTGCGGCGGCGGTTTCTTCAATGCCGGGCAGATGTGTTCAGCCACCAGTCGCGTGCTGGTCGCCGAGGAGCTGGCCGATGAATTTCTTGAGCGTCTGCAAAAAGCGCGCGCAAGCGATTCGCGTGGCCGACCCGTTCGACCCGGACGTGGAGATGGGCGCACTGGTCAATCAGGCGCAATACCAGCGTGTGCTCGGCCACATCGACCGCGGTTTGAGCGCCGGCGCGAAGCTGGTGTGCGGCGGCAATCGTCCGGCGCATCTGCCGCGCGGTTATTTTTTGCAGCCGACGGTGTTCACCGACGTGCCCCTCGACAGTGCACTGTGGTGTGAAGAGATCTTTGGCCCGGTGCTCTGCGTGCGTAGTTTCAGCAGCGAAGCCGAGGCGATTGCCCTGGCCAACGACAGCCAGTTCGGGCTGGTCGCCAGTGTGGTGACGCGTAACGCCGAGACTGCCGACCGGGTCGCCAACGCCCTGCAGGCGGGGCTTGTATGGCTCAACGCGCCGCAAGTGATCTTCCCGCAGACGGCGTGGGGCGGCTACAAGCAGAGCAGCATCGGCCGCGAATTGGGGCCGTGGGGCCTGGCTGCGTTTCAGGAAATCAAACACGTGATCCGGGCGCTCTGAACGCCCGAAAAAGGTGAGCGCATGCCTCGCAACGAGGCATGCGTCGGTGTCATGGCTTCGATGAGTTTTTATCGATAGTCAGGTGTATTGCACGACCTCAGGATGAACCCGTCGGCTGCGCTGCAGGCCTTTGAATACAAGGCCTGTAGCGGATCCGGCCGCGCGGATGCAACGGTTGCGACCAACCTCATACTTAAAAGAACAAAGGGAGTCCTTCATGGGCGAGCATGATCTGAACAGGCGTCAATTCATTAAAACCGTCGGCGTCGCTCGGTAGCAGCGGCGGCCCTGAGCATGCCCTTCATCCGGGCCAGCGCCAGCGACACACGGTTTGCCGGCAAGACCCTGCGTTTGCTGACCTGGTCGGATGACACCGGCCTCGCCGCACTGCGCAACATCGCCGCCACGTTCGAGGCCAAGACCGGCGCCAAGGTCATCGCCGACCGCACTGGCAGCACCTCGGAAATGGTCGCCAAACTCAAGGCCGGCGGTGACCGTCCGCAGTACGACATCATCACCCTGGCCGGGGTCGGTGCTGAAGGTCTGGCCGCCGCCGGACTGCTGGAAAAACCCGACCTCAACCGCATTCCCAACCTGATCGACGTACCGGAAAAATACCGCACCGGCGCCAACGGGCACGGCATCGGTTACCTGCTGTGGTGCAACAGTCTGGTCTACAGCACCCGCACCCTCAAACAGGCTCCGGACAGTTACGCCGCGCTGTGGGATGCCGATCTGGCGCCGAACATTTTCCTGCCGCCGCCGAACTGGACCGAGGCCATGGACCTGATCATCATCGCCGCGAAACTCGCCGGCGGTGATGAACACAACATCGAGCCGGGCTTCAAGAAACTCGCCGAGCTCAAGGATCGCGTGGTCACCCTCGGCGAGAACCCGAACCAGATCGCCGAGCTGTTCCGCACCGGGTCGTTGGACATGGGTGGGCTGTACGCCCCGGCATTCTTCCCCAAGCAGATCCGCGATCCGAACTACGGCCTCGGTGCCACGTTCGGCATGAAGGAAGGTTTCTACACCGACCTGATGCTCTCGGTGATGCCGAAGAACCGTCCGGGCGACACCGACCTGGCCTACGCCTTCATCGACCACTCTCTCGACCCGCTGGTGCAGGGCAAGATGGCCGAAGACATCTTCAACGGCCCGGTCAACGCCAAGGCGATCATCTCCGCCGAAGCGCGCAAGAGCCCGTACATCCTCACCCCGGAGCAGATTGCCGAGAAGGCGATCATGCACGACAACGCCTTCCTGGCGACCGTGCATGACCAATGGATTCGTCGTTATACGGAAATCTTTTCTTCCTGACGCCGGCCTCCCGAACACCACGGCCCTCCTGTGGGAGCGAGCCCTGTGGTGAGGGGATTTATCCCCGATGGGCAGCGCAGCTGCCCCAAGATCAGCAAATACGGTGCATCAAATGTACCGCGTACGATGGTTTTGCGACTGCTTCGCAGCCGGTCGGGGATAAATCCCCTCACCACAAAAAATGGCTCCCACAGGAGGCAGAGGTGTTCGGCAGATTAGTTTTCCATTGACGAGATCATTGCTATGGAACATCAATCCCTGACCCAATCGGTCGGCGCCGCAGACGTGCGCCCGGCGCGCGGTGTTTCGCCGACCGCCCGGGCGTGGTTTTTCCTCACGCCGTCGATGCTGTTTCTCGGTGTGCTGATCGCCGCCAGTCTGCTGGTGCTGCGCATGAGTGTCGGCACTAAAGGCGCGGAGTGGAGCGGGTTCAGCCTCGCCAGCTACGCGCAATTGCTCGAACCCTATTACCTGAAATCCCTGCTGCTGACCCTGCGTCTGGCGTTGATCAGTGCGGTGATCGCCGTGCTGCTGGCGATCCCGGTGGCGTACACCATGTCACGCCTGACCTCGCCGTTCGTGCGGCGGATCTTTCTCGCGGCGGTGCTGTTGCCGCTGCTGGTCAACTTGTTGCTGCAAAGCTACGGCTGGCTGGTGATTCTCGGCCCGGGCGGGATGCTCAACCAGACGCTGATGGGCCTGGGTCTGATCAAGCGCCCGATCATGTTGCTGTACAACCAGAACGGCGTGCTGATGGGCCTGGTGCAGACTGCGTTTTCCATTGGCGGTGTTTSCCGATTGCCAGCGCCATGCGCGGTGTCGCGCGCACCTACGAAGAGGCCGCCGCAACGCTGGGCGCCAGCCGTTTTCAGGTGTTCCGTCAGGTGGTGTTGCCGATGAGTCTGCCGGGGATCATCACCGGGGCGACGCTGGTATTCGCCTACAACGCCAGCAGTTTTGTCGTGCCGTTGCTGCTCGGTGGTCGCCGTGTGCCGATGCTCGCGGTGATGGTGCATGACCAGATCGCGCCGTTGATGAACTGGCCCGCCGCATCGGCGGCCGGGGTGGTGCTGATCGTCACCACGCTGGCGATCATGACCCTGTCCGAATACATCACTGGCCGTCGTCGGCGCCTGCTGGAGGCTTCGCAATGAGTACCCTGACCAACAAGCGCATGGCGCTGCTGCCCGGCGACACCGGCAAGTTCGCCGGGATCCTTTCCGGGGTCATTCTGCTGCTGGCGGTGTTGCCGATCCTGACCATGATCGTCATGTCGTTCAGCGGTGCGTCGAACCTCGACTTCCCGCCGAGCAGCTACAGCCTGCAATGGTACAAGGCGGCCTGGCACACCTTCGTTTCGCCGGACGCCAGTGATGTGTTGAGCCTCGGCCAGGCCATGGCCACCAGCCTGCTGGTGTCGTGCCTGACCATGGTCTTCGCCACGCTGATCGCGGTGCCCGCCGCCTATGCGCTGACCCGCTGCGAGTTCCGTGGCAAAGCCGTGGCGCTGCAACTGATGTCGCTGCCGCTGGTGTTTCCGATGGTGGTGTTGGGTTTGGCGTTGTTGCTGGTGTTCGACAGCCTGCCGTTTCACCTGACCACCTCGCGGCTGGTGATTGCCCACGTGATTCTGGCGCTGCCGTTCGTGGTGAAAAACTGCACCGCCGCGATGCTCTCCATCGGCAGCGAAGTCGAAGAGGCGGCGCGGATGCTCGGCGCCTCACCGCTGCGGGCGATTGTCGATGTGGTGGTGCCGTTGATGAAGTCGGGGATTCTGGCGGGGGATGCTGCTGGCGTTCATCGTCTCGTTCAACGAATTCACCGTGACCTATTTCCTCTACACCATCGACGTCATGACCGTGCCGATCTGGATGTACAGCCGCACCGTGTCATCGCTCGACCCTACCGTGTTCTCGTTTGCCGTGCTGATCGTGCTGATCGACTTCGTCCTGATCTGGGCGCTGGAGAAGCTGGTGGGCGAGGGCGGCGTTTCCTTTTGATTTGAGGTGCAACATGACTGGTCTGATTCTGGAAAACGTCGAGAAATTCTACGGCTCGGCTTGCGCGGTACAGGACGTCAACCTGCATTTGCCGGAAGGCAAACTGGTGTGTTTTCTCGGCCCGTCGGGCTGCGGCAAAACCACCTTGTTGCGGATGATCGCCGGGCTGGAAACCCTCACCGGCGGCGAGATTCGCCTCGACGGCGAGAACATCGGCCACACCCCGGCGCACCTGCGCAACTTCGGCATGGTGTTCCAGTCGCTGGCGCTGTTTCCGCACATGACCGTTGGCGAGAACATCGCCTACCCGCTGAAACTGCGCGGCGTGAGCAAGGCCGAGCAGCAGACGCGGGTAGTGGAGTTGCTGGAGCTGATCCAGTTGCAAGCGATGATCGACCGGCCGGTGGCGAAACTCTCCGGCGGGCAACGACAGCGGGTGGCGATTGCCCGGGCCATCGCCTCGCGGCCGAAAATCCTCCTGCTCGACGAACCGCTGTCGGCGCTGGACGCCAAGTTGCGCGAGTCGATGCAGGTGGAAATCCGCCAGTTGCAGCAGCGTTTGAACATCACCACGATCATGGTCACCCATGATCAGCGCGAAGCCATGACCATGGCCGACATCGTCGTGGTGCTCGGCGAGCACAAGGTGCAGCAGGTGGGCACGCCGATCGAAATCTATCGGCACCCGGCCAACGAGTTCGTCGCCGACTTCATCGGTTCGGGCAACATCTTCCCGGCCACGGCGCTGGGCGACGGCAAAGTCAGCCTGCCGGGCGGTGATGCGCTGCAAGTACCGATCTGCAGCAGCATCGAGGCGGGGCAGAAGGTAAAGATGCTGATTCGTCCGGAAGACCTGCAACTGTCCGCGCCACAGGCGACGGCGGGCAATCGCTTGCTCGGCAAGGTGACGTTCGTGCGTGATATTGGCGCGACCATCGAGACCACGGTGGAGTGTTCCGGGGTGACGTTCACGGCGTTGAGCACGCCGTGTCAGGGGATTGGTTTGGGGATAGGGCATCCGGTGTCGGTGACGTTGCCGAGTGAGGCGTGTCGAGTGTTGGGGGCTTGATCCGGATTTTTACCGACCATTCCGGCCTCTTCGCGAGCAAGCTCGCTCCCACAGGGGATTTGTGTAGATCACACATCCTATGTGGGAGCGAGCTTGCTCGCGAAGAGGCCATCAGCCTTGACACAAGTTCCGGATCAGACCGACTGCCGCAACCGCGCCAGATCCCTTAACGGCGGTGCACCAAACAAGCGGCTGTACTCACGGCTGAATTGCGACGGGCTTTCATAGCCCACGCGGTAGCCTGCCGCCGACGCTTCCAGCCCTTCGGCCAGCATCAGGCGCCGCGCCTCTTGCAGGCGCAATTGCTTCTGATATTGCAGCGGACTCATCGCGGTCATCGCCTTGAAACGGTGATGCAGGGTCGAGACGCTGAGGTTCACTTCTTTCGCCAGATCATCAATGCGCAGCGGCTGCTCGAAGTTGCCGTTGAGCCATTTGATCGCCTGACTGATGCGATGGCTCTGGCTGTTGGCAATCGCGATTTCATACAAACGGTGGCCCTGCGGACTGCGCAGCAGGCGATAGAGAATCTCCCGGCGAATCAGTGGCGCGAGCATGGCAATGTCTTTCGGCGCATCCAGCAGTCGCGCCAGACGCAACACCGCGTCGAGCATCGCGCTGTCGATCTTCTCCACATACAGGCCGCGCCCGGTCGGCCGGGTCGGCACGCCCATGGGGCCGGCGTCGGCGATCAGTGCGGTGATTTCCGCCGGGTCGATGTCCAGGCGCACGGCGAGGATCGGCTCCTCCGGCGAGACATTCACCACTCGCCCGCTGAGCGGCATCGAGACCGAGACCACCAGGTAATTCAGCGGGTCGTAATTGAAGAACTCATCGGCCAGCCGTACCTCTTTGCGACCCTGGGCCATGATGCACAGCGCCGGTTGCGCCAGCACCGGGGCGAAGTCATGGGATTTTGTGTGGCGCGACATGAACAGTGAGCCGATGGCGGTCTGGTAACTGCCGTCGTCCGTGGTGTTGCGGCGGATGATCGCCGCGAGTTCTGCACGCTGTTTTTCCATGTCGGCATCGGGCGGAGACTGGAAACGATCGAATGACGTCATGCGCGGCATCCTCTGCTAAGACGGTGGAATGGGGCAGAGCCTATATTTGTGCAAGCGCCAGCGGTAGACACATCCTGTCAAATGCTTGCCTGATTCTGCATCGGCTGGTTTTGTGCCGCCGCGATCAGCCTGCATCCGACGCGCAGTGCCTGCGGTCAAATCCCCCTGTAGGAGCTGCCGAAGCGTGCGATCTTTTGATTCTAAAAAACAAAAATCAAAAAGATCGCAGCCTGCGGCAGCGCCTACAGGTATTCAGTCAACCAGGGTGCAGGCCATGACCACGGCGTCTTCACGCCCGCCCACCGCCGGATAATAATCCCGGCGCCGGCCAATTTCGTTGAAGCCATAGCGCTCATACAGCTTGAACGCTGCGGTATTGCTGTCACGCACTTCCAGAAAGCATTCCCGAGCGTCAGCCTTGTAGGCAATCGACATCAGATGCTCCAGCAGCGTCAGCCCCAGCCCTCGCCCCTGATTCTCCGGTTTGACCGTGATGTTGAGCAGGTGCGCCTCATCCAGAATGATCTGCACCACGCCATGGCCGACTTGCTGCTGGCCTTCGAACATCAGCCAGATCTGATACTTACCCAGCCCGTCGAGAAAAATCCCGCGCGTCCAGGGATGGCTGTACGCCGCGTATTCGATCTTCAACACCGCGTCCAGATCCGCCTCGGTCATCGGGCGGAACGATACAGCTTCACTCATTCGATGGTTTCCAGCGCGCCATCAGCCGACGCATGGCTTGCCACACAGCGGCTTTGCGCTGTGGCTCTTCCATTAACAATTCCAGACCGGGAATGGCCCAGGCCAGGCCCAGGCCTTCGATCTGCAACTCACTGTTGAACGCTTCAGCGTCCGCTTCACCGGCAAAGCGCACCGCCGGCAGGCCAATCAACCACAGGCAGGCGCAAGGTGCCGCTTCCATCTGTACCGAGAGGAAACCCTGAACAAAGTCGCGCGCCGCTTCCGGACCTTGATCCATGGTTCCGCGGTTCAGCCATGGCCAGCGCACCGGCTCGCCGACAATTTGTGGCGCATCCGGCAGTCCGGCGGCGCGCAGCATGTCCTTGAGCAACAGATAGGCCGGATCGCGGCTCTGGAACGCTTCGCCGGTGGGTAACTCCACCAGCAGCAGGCAAGCCCCGGCGCGCAGCAATTGCAGGGCGAAACGCGGGGGGCGGCACCGGCGCGGGTCTGGCGACAACTGGCGCCTCCTCGACCTCTTCCACCGGTTTGGCGCCGTTGCGGGTACTGGCGAGCGACGGGCGCGGCACTTCGATCTTCGGCCGTTCGACCGGACGCGCGGCGGGCGGCACCGCCGCATCGGCCTGCACAACCGGCATCACCGCCACCTCTGGCTCAGGCTCGGGCATGTCCAGCAGCTCGGGCCGCGACGGGGGCGGCGAAAGGTAATTCGGTGCGCGGCAGCCAGTTGACCACCTGCATGGCGTTCAAATAGGCGCGGCGGCGGGACTCGATAAGCAAAGGGTCGGCCACTTGTGGATAACTGAAGTGGGCTGATTCTACAGCCCTTCGTTCAAGATCGCTTGCTGTTGATCGATAGCCTTTACCTGGGCTCGCTCCCTTAGAAAATGCGACAGCCCGTCCCGAGAGTGAATCGCATCCCTCCTGATGCAGTACAATCGCGGCTTTTAATCGCCAACCAGCCGGCCATTCCGATGATCGAACCCAAGCGCGTCTTGCGCGCCCTCGCTGAACACTGGGCACTTCTTGAGCCACTGTGCGAGCACTTCGACCAAGGCACCCTGAGCCTCAACGAACTGCGCACGCAACTGGCCGCCCAACAACTGGACAGCACGCCGCAGGACATCACCAGCCTGCTCGACGTGTGGATTCGCCTCGACATTCTGGTCCCCGTGGCGAAAAGCCCGAACCGTTTCGAGCTCAACGCGCAAATTCACGACTTCCTTGCCTATCTGCGCCGTGAACACCGGCTGGGCCTGTGCCTGGAAATCGAAGCCTATCTGCGCCACCTCGAACGGCTGGCCGGCTACATTCAGGACGCGTTCGATGTGCGCGACGGCAACGACCTCGCCCGTCAGTTGCGCTTGCTCGACATGCGCGTGCGCGACGTATTGAAGAAACTCGACAACGACGAACAGGCGCTGGTGGCCGTCGCCGAACGGGCCAAGACCAGCGACCGGCAGATTCCGCTGCGTCAGCGTTATGCCGAAGTGTTGGCGACCTGGGACGAATACGTCGAGCCGATGATCGATCTGGTGAACGCGGACGGCGCCTTCGAACAAGGTGTGCGCAAGGTCGAAACCGTGCTGCTGAAAAATGCTCAGCGAACAGCAGCGCCTCGGCCATCTGGTCGACGACGACATGCTGCTGCGCACCCACGCGCGCATCCTCGAAATGCAGACCAGTGCCCAGCTGACCCTGCGTCATGCCCGCGAACTGCTGCTGCCGTTGCGGGAAGAAGCGCGCCGACACAACGCCGTGACCCGTGGCGCCGCGCTGGCACTGGCGGCGATCCGTCGCAAAGGTATCGATGCGGTGCCGCAAGCGGCGATGCCGCTGTTCACCCGGCCGCAAAGCACCTTCCTCGGCAGCGCCAGTCAGGTCGAGGCCTACGTCTACGCCCTGGCGCGTTTCGAGCCGAAACCGGCGCGGTTCCCCAAGGCGCACAAGACCCAGAAATCCGGCGATGCGCCACGTGCACCGCGCACCGTGCGCGAGATGGTCGAGCGTTGCGAAGAGTCCCTGCCAATGCCGGATTTGATGACCTGGCTGCTGGAACAGGAACCGGACGGCGCCACCGACGAATTGCTCTACTGGTTCTCGCGCCTGTCGCGGGAAAAACGCTTCACCCGCGAGCGTCTGGAACGCCGCGAATACCACACTCACGAGCATCAGGTCAGCCTGCGCTCCTTCGCCCTGCTCTCGGCCCGCGACCCTGCCGCCGCCGAGGATTCTGCGAGCATCCCCAATGCATCTTGATCTATCCGAACTGTCCCAACTGGCGCCGATCTTCCGCGAGCTGTTCAAGGGCTACCACGTCAGCCGCCGCGACCCGGAACTGTACGCGCAACTGTCGAACTTCCAGGATCAATACCGCACGCTGTTCAAGGCACTCGGCTTCGAACTGGTCTGCGACACCCGTGGCTTCTACTACTTCGTGCCGGACATGGCCGCTGCCGCGGTGAACAAGACTGCGCAGCGTCTGGCGCTCTTCACTTTCATCCTCGTCGAGCACCTGGCCGATCAGGGCCGCGACCCGATCGCCGTGCTCGACGGCGGCAGCCTCGGCCGTGAAGAGCTGCCGTCGCTGCTGGACAAATACCGCGACCTGTTTATCCAGGCCGAAGTGCAGACCGTTGAAGAGCTGGAAGAAAAAATCATGCGCCGCATGACCCAGCTCGGTTTCGCCGGCGAAGAAAACGGCGTGTACCGTTTCCTGCCGCCGATGCACCGTTTCCTCGATGTGTGCCTGTCGGTGCAGCAGGACCGCGATCTGGCGGCCAGCGTGCACAGCGTGCTGCCACTGCCGGCACCGGTGCTGATCGACGAGGAAGCCGAAGCCAGATTCCTCGAAACCGACGATCCGCTTGATCTGTCCGAATTCGAAGAAGAAAGCGAAGAAGACGCACTGGCCCGCGCCATTGCCGAAGAACAGGAGTCCGACGCATGAGCCAGGAACGCTACGGCATTCGCCGCTTTGCCCTTTTGAACACCGCCGGCTACAGCCTCGGCCTGTTTCCGCTGGAAGAACCGTTATCGGTTTACGGCGCGAACAACCTCGGCAAGTCCGCCTCGATCAACGCCTTGCAGTTCCCGATTCTGGCGCGCATGTCGGACATGAGTTTCGGCAAGTACAGCCTGGAACAATCGCGGCGCTTCTACTTCGCCTCCGACACCAGTTACATCCTCGTCGAAGTCAATCTGCCTCACGGCCCGCACGTGATCGGCGTGGTCGGTCGCGGCCCGGGCGGTGGTTTCGGTCACCAGTTCTTCGCTTACGCCGGCAAGCTCGACCTGGCGCATTACCAGAAAAACGATACCTGCCTGCGGCAGAAAGAGCTGTTCAGCAACCTTGAGAAAGAAGGCCTGAAAGCCTACGAACTCAAGCCTGATGAATTGCGTCGTCTGCTGGTGGGCGGGCACACCTCGATCCCGCTGGACCTGACCCTGATTCCGCTGCGCTCCACCAGCGAGCAGAGCCTGAAGACCTTCCGCGCGCTGTTCATCAACCTGCTGCACATGCGCGAAATCACTGCGGCCAAGTTGAAGCAACTGTTCCTCGATGCCTTCGAGCACAGCCTGCGTTCCGGCAGCGTCGACTACATTGCTGCGTGCGAAGAAGCCTTCCGCGATGTGCGCCGGATGGAGCAGGACTACAACTCGCTGGTCGCCGCCGGCCCATTGGTCGAGGCCTTGGCCAACGGCGTAAAACAGCGCGACGTGCTGCGCGGCAAACTGCATCGCCTGTCGCCGCTGCTCGACTCGTTGCTCGGCACCTGGTCGGACTACGCCAATGCACGCAAGGAAGAACTGACGATTCAGGCCGAACACTACCGTCGCGAGCAGGACGATCTGCAAAACGATCAGCGCGGTGGCACCCAGGAGCTGATGCGTCTGGAGCGGGAAATCTCCGGTATCCAGCGCTGGCTCGGCGAGTTGTCGGTGCTGAAGAACCGCTTTGCGCTGGTCGATGACGTCAAAGTGCTGGAGCAACAACTGCTCGCAGCCAAGGACGCTCACGACGAACTGGCCGGTGCGCTGGCCCAGTCCCGGCAGTTCAGCGCCGAGGATCTGGAAGAACGTCTGCGCGATCTGGAAAAGCGTCTGAAGTCGGTGAAGCAGCAACTCGATCACGCCGACAACAACAGCTACGCCCGCCTGCGTGAAGAATTCTCGCAGCAGGACGTCGAGCGCCTGATGCGCCTGTTCAATAGCGCGCTGTTCAGCCTGCCGCTGGGCGAGCACGGCATCACCCTCGACGACGATGGCGAGTGGGTCAAATCAGTCGAATTGATCCTCGATGGCTTCAAGGGCGAGCGTTTCGAAGTGCCGGGGCTGTCGATCGACATCTCGCACATCGAGCCGCCGGCTCTGCAAGCGCTGGCCGACCGCGCCGCGCTGCGTGACCAGAAAGAGCGTCTGGAAAAAAGAGCTCAAGCAGCTCAAGACTCAGCAAGCCGTAGCCGCCGACCGCGCCGCGAGCAAGACCCAGACCGAGGCGCTGTACCAGCAAGTGCTGGACGCACAGAAAGCCCTGGAAGATTTCCGTCGCAACCAAACGCTGAGCGCCGAAGAAGGCGACAAGCTCGAGCAACTGGCACAGATGGAAGCGGCGCAGGACGAACTCAAGCGCTCCAGCGATGCGTTCACCGAGCGCGTCCAGCAACTCTCGGCCAAGCTGCAACTGGTCGGCCGGCAGATCGCCGACATGGAAGCCAAGCAACGTACCCTCGACGATGCCCTGCGCCGCCGTCAGCTGCTGCCGGCGGATCTGCCATTCGGTACGCCGTTCATGGATCCGGTCGACGATTCGATGGACAACCTGCTGCCGCTGCTCAATGACTATCAGGACAGCTGGCAGGGTCTGCTGCGCGCCGACGGACAGATCGAAGCGCTGTATGCGCAAGTGCGTCTGAAAGGCGTGGCCAAGTTCGACAGCGAAGACGACATGGAGCGCCGCCTGTCGTTGCTGATCAACGCTTACGCGCACCGCACCGACGAAGCCCTGACATTGGGCAAGGCGCGGCGTGCGGCGGTCACCGACATCGCCCGGACCCTGCGCAACATTCGCAGCGACTACGACAGCCTTGAGCACCAACTGGCGCTGTTCAACCGCGAGATCAACAAGCGTCAGGTATCCAACCTGCAGAGTTTCCGCATTGTCCTGGCGCCGAACAAGGAAGCGCTCAAGCACATCGACCAGATCATCCACAGCGCCGGTCAGTACGAAGAAGGCGAAACCCTGTCGGTGTTCGATCTGAGCCAAAGCGCCGAACAGGACAACAAGAACGAAGAGGCCAAGGAATACCTCGCACGGCTGGTGGCGGCGAACCACAACCAGCTCGGCCTCAAGGACTTGTTCGAACTGGCGTTCGAGATCACCAAGGTCAACGGTCAGCCGGTGATTCACACCGACATCGACGGCGCGGCCTCCAACGGCACCACCATGACCATCAAGGCGCTGACCAACATGTACTTGTTGCTGCACTTGATGGATCGCGACCTGGCCGGTCGCGTGCGCCTGCCGTACTACCTCGATGAGGCGGCAGACATCGACGAGAAGAACCAGGCCGCATTGCTGGAAACCAGCCTGCAATTGGGCTTCGTGCCGATTCTGGCGAGTGTGAAGCCGCAGGTCTGCGCCAGTGTCGCCATCGACCTGGAAGGCGGCAGCGGCCCGGCGGGGATCTACATCGATGAGGCGGACTGGAAGTACATCCGCCGGCATGATGTGGTGAAGGCCACCGTCAACGTGCAAGCCGATGAGCCAGAGCTGGATGAGGTTTGACCGGCTTTAGCTGAAAACCAAAAAGGGCCGCGATCTGTTGGGATCGCGGCCCTTTTTTATGGCTTTGGATTTGTGCTGAATAGGAGGAACTCATCGCTGGCAAGCCAGCTCCCACAGGTTTTTGCGTTTGAACACACATTCTGTATACGCCATGAAACCCTGTGGGAGCTGGCTTGCCAGCGATGGCGTCTTTGTAGACGCCACATCAATTCCGGATTACTTACCGAGCGAAATCTTCGGCGCCCAGGTCAGCCACTCATCCTCAAACTTTTCGAACAGCGGGAACGTCTGTTCCGCACGCGCCGGGTTGCCCA
>NZ_JABULD010000167.1:0-1682 GCF_014060985.1 Pseudomonas sp. MD195_PC81_125 | reverse complement strand
CGGCAGCTCCTACACAGGTCTCCTGTAGGACTGCGAAGGGCTGCGATCTTTTTGATCTTCTAAATGGAATAAAAAAAGCCCCGCCAGGTTTTCACCCGGCGGGGCTTTTTATTGGCTTTCGGAATCAGACGAGCGGTTTTAGGCTCGTGTTCTTTTTCCTCGGCCTCTTGGTGATGCTCGACCGCGTCCTGGACGGAGCGTGGTGCTTCGGCGATGACCGATTCAATCACGGCTTCTTCAGTCACGGCAGCAACCTCGACCACTTCAGCAGCCGGAGCAGCAGCGGCAGCCAGTTCGGCTTCCTTCTGCAGGCGCTCGGCTTCACGCTTGCGGCGACGCACTTCACGTGGGTCGTTTGGCGCACGGCCGTTTGGCGTCAGGGCGCTGACCGGTGCGGCTTCAACCACTGGAGCAGGCTCTTCGGCCACCACAGGTGCTTCGACCGGTGCTTCAACGACTGGCGCTGGAGCAGGTTCAGCGGCTTCGACCACTGGCGCGGCAGCCTTGGCTTCTTCAACCACTGGGGCTTCAACGACTGGCGCTGGCGTTTCAGCCACGGCAGGCTCGGCAACCCAGTTGAACGCGGTCTGTTCTTCGCGAACTTCACGCACGGTTTCGGTCACGGTTTCAGCAACCGGCTCTGCGGCCACGACTGGCGCCTCAACGGCAGGTTCAGCAGCGGCTTCAACCTGAGGCAGTGTTTCTTGAACCGGTGCCACTTCGACTTCCGGAGCAGCAACCACTTCCACCGGGGTAGTGGCCTCAACAACCGGCGCTTCCACTGGAGCGGTTTCCTGAACAGCGGCGGTAGCGCGTTCGGCTTGCTCGTGAGCCTGTGCCTCGGCCGGAGCGCTGATCACGCTGCCGGCAACAGCGGCGGTCACGGCCAGGCCGGCAGCCAGATCGGCAGCGCTTGGAGCAGCGGCGTTTTCGCCGGACTCGGATTCTTCCGAACCTTCGATCACGTTGCCGTTGGCATCACGCTGACGCTCGCGACGGTTGCTGCGACGACGCTGACCACGGGAGCGACGACGTGGACGATCGCCTTCGGCGTTGTCCTGGCCGTCTTCCGGCAGTTGCTCTTCGTTGGTGTTCACTTCTTCTTCAGCGACGGCGGCAGCGGCCTGCTCGGCGCGCGGTTGACGTTCTTCACGCGGCGGACGCGGTGCGCGTTCTTCGCGTGGCTGACGGGCCGGACGCTCTTCTGCGACCACGGCGGCAGTGGCAGCCGCTACGGGTGCAGCCGGAGCGGCGTCCAGAGGCTCGCGCAGTTCACGCACGCGCTCTTCACGCTCGCCACGTGGCTTGCGGTCTTCGCGTGGAGCACGTGGCGCACGTTCTTCACGCGGAGCGCGTGGAGCACGTTCTTCGCGAGCGGCTGGCGCCTCGGTACGGGCTTCACGTGGCTCGCGGACTTCACGGGCTTCACGTGGCTGACGCTCTTCACGCGGCTCGCGTGGGGCGCGTTCTTCACGCGGTGCACGTTCTTCGCGCGGCTTGCGCTCTTCATCGCGGCGACCGTTACGGTTGCGGCTCTGCTGACGACCGTTGCGACGCTCTTCGTTGCGGGCCGGACGCTCGGTGGCCGGTTTTTCAACGACGACCGGTGCGGCTGGCTCTTCTTTGGTAGCGAACAGGCTGACCAGCGATTTCACCAGACCTTTGAACAGGCTTGGCTCTGG
>NZ_JABULD010000771.1:0-4887 GCF_014060985.1 Pseudomonas sp. MD195_PC81_125 | reverse complement strand
GCAGCAGCGGGTATCAGCCTTTCAGGTCAAGCGCCGCGGTTGGAAAATGCCAAGATTCTTCAGCTTCTGGAGTCAGCCGCTAAGAGCGTACCTGAGGCAGGGATTGCCCTTGCCGAATTCTATTGCGACGAAGGCAATTACGAAGAAAAGCGAGCCTGTGTCAGTCCAGAAAAATCATTGAGCGCTCTCGTCACATCTGCCCAGCTCGGTTCCCCGGATGCACTGATTCAACTAGGCGGCGCCTATGAAACCGGCGCAATCATCCCTAGTGATTTGGTCCGGGCAATGGCGTGTTATCAGGAGGCCGACAAGAAAGGCAATGAGGCAGGTGCTAGAGGCGTCGAACGACTAAGTACCCAAGGCATTACCGCAAATAATTCAATTCATTGCCTTTAAAGCAGGATGCTATCGATGAGTACAGGTCTACTTGAACAGCGCGCGAAATACCCTTATAGCGGATATGAATACGGTTATGGTAAGGGCGGATCTGCGGACGAAGACGGTAATGGTCGGAAGGAAATTGATTGTTCCCACTTACTAAATCTAATGCTCCGTGATGCGGGGTATGACATCCCTTACCGCACTACAAGTCAACTTGCGACAGACACCACGCATTTCGAGTTCATTGCCCTCGACAGCGTTCAGCCGGGTGATATCGCGCTATGGACAGGAATGCACCATACCGGCGTGATTGAGGACATGGACGCTAACCGGGTCAAGGGGAATTTTTTCGGCTCGCAGAGTTCGACCGGGCCAAAGTCCGCAAAGTACGGTGCGGGTAGCGGCTACTGGCCGATGCCGAACAAGTACCTCCGGCCGAAGGCGGAGTACAGGACCGGTGCGCAACCGACGCCTGCTCCTGCTCCGGCGCCTGCAGCGACCCCGGCTCCGGCAGGATCACCGCTCATGAGTTTTCAATACCCGTTCAGAAAAGCGGACGGGAAGCAATTCGAGAGCGCCGACGAAATATATAAAGCACTAGAAAAAGAAACATCGGGCCACTATCTCTTGGGCAGTAATAAGTTCTGGCATGGTGGTATTCACATTAGCAATGCCAGTGCCCCTCAATGCATCTTAAACGAACCGATCCGCTGCATGGCTGACGGCGAGGTTGTGGCCTATCGGCTTAACGAAGACTATCTAGAATCTACGTTCGGCGAAAATGAGAAAAAACTGCAGTATTCCAACTCGTTTTGTTTTGGTGCGACATGAGTACAAATCTGCGCCAAACCCAGAAGAAGGACCGAATAAAGGCAAGCAAAACAAGCTGAATTTCTACAGCTTGTACATGCACCTTCTGCCCTTCAAGCGTTATCCGCTGACTGAGGAAGAAACTCCGAAGCCTCAAGTGACCATGAAGGTAAGTGACTTCAACGCTTACGACGATTTCCCTGAATCCAGTAGCATTCAGAACGTTGGCAAGCTCGTTGCGGGGACCAAACTTGAAATACTGGATCAAAAGGCCCTAGGCAACGTTACCTATGCGAAAGGGAAAATTCTTTCAGGTAGCGTTAAAAAGAACGGTCACAAAGTTCGCGAGGCTGGAAAGGAGGTCTGGTTCGCATATTTGAAAGACGGAGAACCCTACAAAAACTCCAAACCCGCACGTATATGGCTGGCAGACCCGATCCCGGAGCGTTTAAAGCCAAAATATTGGCAAGGTAAGGTGAAAGGAACCGCGTTGACAAGATTGGATCTTTATCAGGGTCCGATCTCTGCCCAAAATGGGCAGAATGCCGGTGATAAGATTGGCTCGCTGCAACTTAACCCTCAAAGTTCGGTGGAATTTGAAAGCAAAGAGGTACTGAACCTCAATGTTGCAGGGACAATTCGTCGAATGGCGAAATGTACGAGCAGCGGTAGCTTGGCTGGGGATGGAAACCTTCCTCCCAGCTTCTGGGCAATTGTGGAAAACGACTTTGTTGCTTGGGATGTAATCCCGAGCAGCTTTGACTCTGTGGAGTCCGCAAGCATTGGAATCAAGGCTGGAGATCCGATTGGCTACCTGGGATTGACTGAAAACCTGACCGGCGAAGATGGCGGTGTAGCGAGTAAGTATCAAGTGCACGTCGAGATATTCACTGCTGAAGCAGACGTAAAAGACTTCCTCAAGAATACGGCTGGTCTGAAGATCGGCAAGCAATACCTGTACTTGCCAGCCGGAAGCGATCTGAAGAAAAAAGCACCTGCGACAGACAGTACGGTGCTGAAAAAGGAACATGCAGTTGATTTGAACAAGACGCCGGTCATCAAGGTGGGTACCGACGATTACTACGATGTGACCGTTACTGACAATGCTCAGGCCGTCAATGGTCTAGTCAAGAAAGTGGGCGCACAAATTATCACTCAGCATGATTGGGAAAAGCTGGGGTTTCAGATCGTCGAAGAAACCAATGCGACAGCGGACGGGTTTCTCGATCCGAAGGACATGCCTGCGTTCTTTCAGGATCTGTTCACGAAGGTCGATAAAGACCAGAGCGGGCGACGTCGATCCGGCCGAGTTGGCCGAGGCGTTGAAAAACCCTGATACGCGGTCGCAATGGTCCAAGCTGGTTGCACATCATCCGACGGAGTGGAAAGCGAAAGCAGATGCTCCAAAATGGAGCCGGCTTGATACCGAGCTTGAGCACGCCCCGAAGACACTGAAGCATGAGAAAGAAAGGATCAGCAGCTATGTGTTTTGGGATGAACTGAAAGAAAAGGCTGCTATCAGTACCGACTTGATATGGCATTTCCATTCGATTGCCTTTGTAGCGAATGCGCTGTCGGCCGTTTGCATTCCACTCAACAAGGCCAAAGAAATCGCACTATTGGTTTCCTCCGGATACGAAGGAAAGAGCAAGTTGGATTATGAGGCACTGGCCGGTAATTTCGATGGTCAAGGTATGTCTTTCGGTGTTATTCAGTGGAACTTCGGGCAGGGCACGTTAGGGCCAGTTCTGCTGGAGATGCGTGGAGCAGATCAAGCCACGTTTGACGGATGTTTTGGTGCCAACATGAATTTCCAGACACTGATAAATTCGTTGAACTCTGCGAATACCGCCGCCCAAATGAGTTGGGCGACGGGAGTAATCGCCAGCAACAATGCAGGATGGAAATCGGCTTTCAAGAAGCTTGGCGAGGTCGAAGCGTTTCAAAAAATTCAGCTGAATCATGCGGCGAAATATAATGAGAATGTGATGTCTTGTATCAAGTTGATGCGCGAATTGGCACCGAATCTGATGGTGAAAATTCAACTGCGTACTTACTGTGCGCTATACGACTTGTGTGTTCAGCAAAATCATCTCGCGAAGGCGGAGCAGCTTATTAGAACCGAGTTCCCTAGTGCTAATATTACTACCCAAAAAGAGCTACTGATTTTTGTCTGTAAAAAACGAGCGGAAAAAGCCTCAGAGGCGTATAGGGCCGATGCCTTCAGTCGCCGGATGGGAATCATTCAGGGGCAAAAGTATACCGCTACAATGAGTGGCAATACTGCCACGCGAGAAAATGGCAATTACGGAATAATCGTAGAGGGTGACATCTGTGAGCTTTAAATTTCGCTGGTTTATTATTTTGATTTTTTTTTTCGTCTCCAGCGTGGAGCGAAGGGAAAAAGCTGGCATGCGATCCTGATACCAATATTTGCTCAGTGGCTATTTCTGAGAACTTCTGTGGTTCTGATGGCGTTCCAAAGGCGAAGTTTGATATCAGGAGCCAGAGTTATATATTGAGCTGTGAATGTGACTGTAGCTCTCAGGAAAACACCTTCTGGATTTTGAGTGCTGACGGAAAAGTGCAAACACTTGATGCGAGCAAGATCGTAAGTGGCGTGGATATTATCAAGAATAAATCCGGAGTACCTGACGCTTTCGGTGTGGTTCCTTATTGCCAACCAATTAATGCAAGTGGCGAAAGTCTGGTGTATCTACAGAAAGGTCCTGGCTCTGCGGGGCAACCACAACCATATTGCTATTCAGTGCTTGAACATGATGAAGCGCAGAAATGTGAAAGCGCTGAATGTCTGAGTAAGATAGAAATGGTCTCTGGAGTTGAGAAAAATATAAAAGAAGAACTTTTGGTCGAGTTCAAAAACGCCACGTCGCGCCTTTATAAGGATAAAGCAAGATTTTCTAGCTTTCCGAAACGTGATTTTATTGAACGCTACATTGGTGAGTATGGTTACTCTTCTGCCAGCCAACAAGTTTTCAATGACGTAGCATTTTTTTTGGCAGCAAGCAGGCTTCAATACCGACGCAATTTGGCTCTTGAAAAAAGTCATTTCAGAAAATCCGAAGCGGACAGTTGCCTATCTTAATCTCGCAGATGCTTATTGGGAGGCGGGTGATAAAGCATCCGCAGGAAAGAACTATAAGGTATACACCGATCTCATGAGCGAGAATGGCAAGCAAGCCAAGGTACCTGATCGGGTTAGGCAGCGTGCTACAACGCAGTAAAAGAAAAAGTTGCAGACTACTCTCCTTCTGTAAAGGCTCACGGGTCATGACTAGGCCTTGGAAACTTTATTGTTTGATAGGACGTTTGCTACGGGGCTTTAATGGATCTGTTCTGGTAAAGGAGCCGGATTTATTTTTTGCGCTCGACCGCTTTGAATTTGGTTGAGAACTTAAATAGATCTGGCCCGTTTGTCGGTTCTGACTCTATTTTCTGTCGCAAACCCGTTCAGAATTGAACGGATCACTGAGTTTTTTTACGGACGCCGAGGAATGCAGATTTTCAGATTCAGCCTCATTTTATTACTTTCAATACTGTCGCCTGTGGTCATGGCTGAGGGCACGATGATTGCCACCATCCTTCAGGCCGACTTTTCCAAGGATCCGGAAGTCCGGTTGCTTGTCAGAGTCGTTGATGTGGGTGGCGGTTCGGATACCCCTTCCATGGCGGTTC
>NZ_JABULD010000770.1:0-2849 GCF_014060985.1 Pseudomonas sp. MD195_PC81_125 | reverse complement strand
GGCAGCTCCTACAGGGGTGGCGGCGTTGGGGGGATCGGATTGGCAGGCGTTTCTGCAGCAGCACAGTAAAAACAAGCTGCCCGACGACTTCAGCGCCCAGCTCGCCCAACTCGCCTACGCCCCCCGACGCCACCCTGCGCGCGCTCCCGGCCGAACAGCGCCAGGCGCTGTTTGACACCTGTCAATACTGGATGGAGCAGCACCATGTGGCAGCTTGATTACCCGTGGTTGTTGCTTCTGTTGCCGCTGCCGTGGCTGACCTTGCGTTATCTGCCGGCGTATCAGGAAGCCCGCAGCGCCGTGCGCGTGCCGTTTTTCGGCGCCATGAGCCGTGCCGTCGGGGAAGCGCCGAGCCGGGTTGGCAATCGTCAGAACCCTTGGCAACGGTTGCTGAATCTGTTGGTGTGGATGTTGATCCTGCTCGCCGCTGCGCGCCCGGTGTTCGTTGAAAAACCCATCGAGCGCCAGCAACCGGTGCGCGACCTGATGCTCGCCATCGACATCTCGCAATCGATGGAAACCGAAGATTTCAGCAATGCCGACGGCCAGAAAATCAATCGCCTCGCCGCCGTCAAACAGGTGGTGCAAGGGTTCATCGACAAGCGCAAGGACGACCGCATCGGCCTGATCGTGTTCGGCAGCGGCGCCTATCCGCAGGCGCCGCTGACCCTTGATCACGCCAGCCTGTCGCTGTTGCTGGCCGATACCGGCATCGGCATGGCCGGGCCGAACACTGCCATCGGTGACGCCATCGGCTTGAGTCTGAAACTGCTCGACCAGGCCCACGAGCAGCAGAAAGTGCTGATCCTGCTCACCGACGGCAACGACACCAGCAGTGCGATCACTCCTGACCACGCCGCCGAAATGGCCGCCAACAAAGGAGTGGTCATTCATACCATCGGCATCGGCGACCCGACGGCTTCCGGCGAGGCGCAGGTCAATCTGCGCGGGCTGCAACAGATCGCCCAGACCACAGGCGGACAGTTTTTCCGCGCCGAAGACCGCGCAGAACTGGATCAGGTCTACACCACCCTCGACCGCCTCACGCCACATCAGGTGAAAACCCTCAGTCATCAACCGCAACGCGAGCTGTTCCACTGGCCGTTGGGCGCGGCACTGGGGGTTGTTGGCGCTGTATCACCTCGGTGCCCTGCTACGCCCGCGCCTGGCGCTTGCCCGCCAGCGGCAGGAGGCCTGAATGGAGATCAATCTCGGTGACTTCCACTTCCTGCGCCCGCTGTGGTTGCTGCTCGCGCTGTTCGCCGCGCTGCTGCCGCTGCTCTGGCGCCGCAGCCGCGACCTGCAGCGCCGGCAACGCAACAACATCGCCGAACATTTGCTGCCGCACCTGCTGGTCACGCCAAAGGATCAGCAGCACCTGCGCCCGGTGCACTGGGTATGCGCGATGCTGCTCATCGGCGCCATTGCCGCCGCCGGGCCGACCTGGGAGCAGGATCGCCCGGACTTTCTGGAGAATCGTGCGCCGCTGATCGTCGCCATGGACCTGTCGCCGTCGATGGACGCCAACGACGTTCAGCCGACGCGGCTGGAAGCGGCCAAGCACAAACTGCACGACCTGATTCAGCGTCGCGCCGGCGCCCGCACCGCCTTGATCGCCTATGCCGGCAGCGCGCATCTGGTGTTGCCGCCGACCGACGATCCGGCGTTGCTCGACACCTTCATTCAGGCGCTGGGCACTGGCCTCATCGACAAACCCGGCAAGGACGTCAGCGCGGTCATCGAGCAGGCCAAACGCCTGCTCCGTGCCGAGAAAACCCCGGGCAGCCTGCTGCTGATCACCGACGGTGCCGACACCGCGCAATTCGATGGCCTCGCCAAACAACTCGATGACAGCCAGTTGCAAGTGCTGGTACTTGCGGTCGGCAATGAGGACGGCGGCATGATTCAGGGAGCCGGCGGACAGCCGAAAGTCGACAGCAACGGGCGCCCGGTAGTCGGCCGCTTCGATATGGTGGCGCTCAAGCAACTGGCCGCCGCTGCCGACGCGCCGCTGGGCAGCCTCACCCTCGACGACGATGATCTGGACTGGATCGAGTTGCACGCGCAACAACACTTCCAGAGTGCCAGCGCCGAACAACAGCAATTGCACTGGAAAGACGCCGGTTACTGGTTGTGCTGGCCCCTTCTTTTGTTGGCGCTGCTCGGTGTGCGCAAGGGCTGGAGCGTCAACTGGGTACCGGCGCTGCTGTTGGCCACAAGCCTTGGCTGGCCCGCCGCGCCCGCTCAGGCCAGTGCACTGACCGATGCATTCTTCACCCGCGATCAACAAGGGCGCTGGGCCGCCGAGCATGAGCATTGGCCGCAAGCGGCGGCGCTGTTTGTCGATCCGTACTGGAAAGGCGTGGCGGCCTATCACGCGGCGGACTACGACCTCGCGCTGGCCACCTTTGCCCGCCTGGACACAGCGCAAGCATGGTTTTATCTGGGCAACATTTACGTGCGGCGTTTCAAGTTCGATCAGGCGATTGCCGCTTACACCCAGGCCCTGCAAAGACAACCGCAATTTCCCGAAGCCACGGCCAATCTGGCGCTGGCGCAGGCGTTGCTCAAGGACACCGACAGCGCCGAAAAAAATGCCCCCGAAACCAAACCGGATGAAGTGAAATTCGACAAGGCGCCGGGCAAGGGTCAGAGCAAAAAAGTCGAGACCGAGCAGGCAGCGTCCGACGCGTTGTGGCTGCAGAACCTGAGCACCTCGCCAGCGAAGTTTCTCAAGCAGAAATTCAGTTTGCAGGATCAAACGGGGGCGAAACCATGAACCGGGTTGGCTTCATCGCTGGCAAGCCAGCTCCCACAAGGTTTTGCGCTGTTAACTCGATTGGCGATAA
>NZ_JABULD010000258.1:0-661 GCF_014060985.1 Pseudomonas sp. MD195_PC81_125 | reverse complement strand
GGGTCTGGTTCACAACTGGGCAATCGGCCCAGGCGTACTGAAGTCTGACTTCCGCTACTTCCACAGCAGCGACGACGGCGCCAACGGCAACACCGCCGCCTACTTCGGCAACGGTAACTACGTCGGCAATGTCAGCGGTAAAGGTCCGATCGACAACAACCTGTACAGCGGCCTGTTCCTGTATACCGTTGAAGGTCACACTTTCGGTGGCGGCTATCAGGTTTCCAACGGCAGCTCCGACTTCCCTTGGCTGAACCAGGGCGACGGTTCGTCGAACTACACCATTACCGACATGCAGATCCAGAAGTTCGGTCGTGCTGGCGAGAAAACCTGGCAAGCACGCTACTCGTATGACTTCGCCAAAGTCGGCCTGCCAGGCCTGACCGCCGGCATGGTCTACCTGCGCGGCAGCGACATCGACACCGTGGGTTCCAACCGTCGTGAGAACGGCAACGGCAACTCCGAGTGGGAACGCGATCTGACCATCGGTTACGTTATTCCTGAAGGCCCGGCCAAAAACCTGGGCTTCATGTGGAAAAACGCTACCTGGCGCAACGACATCCCAGGTCAGCGTGACCAGGATGAAAACCGCCTGATCGTCAGCTACTCGATCCCGCTGCTGTAATAGCGCGCTCAAGCGGCTGATGTAAAAAAAGCCCCC
>NZ_JABULD010000769.1:0-7407 GCF_014060985.1 Pseudomonas sp. MD195_PC81_125 | reverse complement strand
TGGTATGAACCATGAGGCTACTGTTCACCGATGACAGTTTCGTCCTGCTAACCCAGGCTTATATTGGAATTCCTTTCCTGCTGAACGGGCAAATGGAGTTGGTTGAGCCGGCAAACGATTACCTCATGTATCTGGCGCTGGAACGAGGCAAGACGCGTAGCCCCAAGACATGGAGAAATCACGGCGAAGCACTGTATGACTATTTCTCATGGCTGGAGGCAAACGCCCTCGATTGGGCTCATGTCCCTGTCGCGGGGCACGCTCGATCCGCCGTAAGTAATCTTGCCGCGTATAGGAACTGGTCAATTTCCCTGACAAGACCATCAACGGGCCTAAGGGCCATAAAACCGAGCACTTTGAACCAGCGGCTGACATGCCTCATGGGGTTCTATCAATGGGCGCATAAACAAGGCCGCATTAGCTCAGTTCCTTGGGATGCCTCACCGAAATTTGTTGCCGGAAACAATCAGGGCTTTTTGAGGCATGCACACGCCGCCAAGATGACAGATGGCGACGACCTTCGGCTCAAGGTCTTCCGAGAGCCGCCTAAACTTCTATCGCTTGAGCAAGCCAAGCTTCTGGTTCAGGCATGCACAACCAAAACGCTTCGATTGATGACGGTGCTGATGCTTCAAACTGGCCTTCGCAATGAAGAATGCAGGACATTCCCTATTAAGTATGTTTTTGACCCGACAGGGCTCGATGTACGGAAGCGCATTCGTGTTGATCTCAGCCCATCGGACATGCTGCTGAAGAATTCAAAACCTAGGACAGTCTTCATTGGTTGGCACGTCATGCGGGAGCTTTTCGATTATCTGAGCTTTGCTGAGGGAGCATTCAGGGCCAACTTTGGTCGCAGTGCAAGCCGCTCTGGGATTCAACCCATCTTCTTAAACAGAGATGGTCACCCTTTCAGTGAAAAAGGCTTGAACAATGCGTACAGACGACTTTGGTCTGGGAAGCAACCTCGGATTATGTTCAGGGTTACTCCGCACATGCTGAGGCATACCTTTGCTACTTTTGAACTACTCCACCAGTCGAAGCGTGCGGCCATGGGGCAAGCACTTGCATGGGTTCGAGATCGCTTGGGCCACAGCAGCGTCCAAACGACTAGCATCTATCTTCATTGTCTTGATCTCATGGAAAACTCGGAACTGAATACATATCAGGAAGAGTTGGACTTGCTAGGGAATGCACATGCCTAGACCCAGAAAAAGCTATGGCATGCAGCCAGAAAACATCATCTCAATTGAAACAGCAAAAAAAAACTCCTGGTGACATGTCGATTTGCGTTGGAACGAGGGTGTTCGACTTCGCGCAGTGGGCATCGGTACCGGAAGCGATTGAGCCAGCTACGAGACTATTGCTCTCACGTCAGCTACACGAGGCCGTCCAAGAAATTCAATCGTCGGGGGTCAGCCAAGCGACCGTAATGAACCTTTGTGCCTCCGGTATGCGTTATTGGTTCAAGTACCTCGACGCTGAATCGGGTAAGGGCCGCGTCATAGGGTGCCTCGCCGACATAGTCCCCCGCACAGTTGAACGCTATACGGAATGGCTGAAGCAACAGCCAGCAAGGGGTAAGGGGACAATCTCAATCACATCGGCGCGGGCCATCTACAACACAACAAAAACAGTCTTGATGAACCGTGTTCGCGCCGGGCAACTCGGGATCGGTGTGTTTCCTCAAATTCCATTTCCGAACGCCGACAGAGCGTATGTTGGTCATCAGGCATTCACGCAGGGCGAGATAGAGCGCTTGCTGATAGCGCTCCTGAAGGACTTAGACATGATCCGCTCCGGTAATTTGCCTAGTGGGAGCGAGGCCGCAGCTATGACTGTTTACCTCTTGCTGATCGCTGCCAGGAGTGGTCGCAATCTCACGCCACTACTAGAGATGAGCAGAGATGCGATCACCGATCACCCTCTCAAGCCGGATATGGGCGTGCTCCAGTTGTATAAGCGTCGAGGTTTCAAGATTCACCGCCAAGCCTTTCGTTACCACACCACTGATGATGAGTCCGCGTCGGTACCGAGCGATGTGGTCACCCTGTACCGGGAAGCGCTAGTCCGATCGTTTCCTTTGCTAGATCTAGCACCGAAGACGATGCACGATCGTGTCTGGCTTTACCGCGCCAAGGGGAATAGAGGCGTGAAGACTCTCAACGCCTCCAATATTGACCAACAAGCCACTGCACTGGTGGCCCGGCATCAAATTTTTGGCGATAGAAGGGCATCGAACGGCCTGCCAGAATTACTGAAGGTCAACGTATCGAGGCTACGAAAAACCTTTGCCACGCGAATGTGGCAACTGAGCAACGGAAACTTGTTCAAGACGGCTCAGCTCTTGGGTAATAGTACGCGGATGACTGATAGCCACTACCTCGCTGTCACGCCCGAGATGGAGCGGAATCACAAATTCGTTGGTCGTATTCTCGAAGGCGTCATGACCGGTCAGGTGAATGAGCAGAGCTTTCGCGATGACTTGTCAGCTCAACTATCCATAGAGCCCGAAAAAGTTGATCTGCTACTGAGTGGAGCACTTAATACAGGCGTTGCGCGTTGTTCAGATCCTATCAATGGCCGTTTTGCTCCAAGAAATGGCACCACCAACTGTCAGCGCTTTCTCCATTGCTTTCGTTGCCCAAATCAGGTCGTGATCGAATCAGACCTGTATCGTCTGTTCAGTTTTTATTGGCTCCTGATCAAAGAACGCGGGCTACTCGGCAAATCGCGCTGGAATTCCGTCTATGCGTGGGTGATCCGTGTCATCGACAACGATATAACTCCCCTTTTTTGATCCGGTTGTAGTTGAGCGCGAGAAACACCGAGCCCTCGCTACCCCTCATCCAATGTGGCGAGATAGGACTTTGCTTGGAGGTGATGAGTGAACGGTGCTAATGCAACTGTAGCCAGGCCGCCCTGTGCAGTCCTGAGAAAGATCGCTGTTGATGATCGAAATGATCTTGCAGTTACATACATAACCGGCGAAAACGGTAAATCAATGCCGCTTTCTAGGTATGAGGACAACATATGGGACTTTTCCCCGTATGTTCTCAACAAAAATACGTCAAACCTCTATGTGAATTTTGACCATCCACTTTCCGATGAAGTGAGATCCATCGACAAATCAGAGACTAGTTTGCTAATAGCCGCTAAGTCTTTTATATATACTCGTTGGCTCGCCAAGTCACCGCGATCAACCAAGCACATAAAAGCAGCAACACTAATTTCGTGCTGGACGAACGTAAAGCCGCTTCTTCGTTGGATGTGCGGGCAATCCATCACGGGCTTTGATGAGCTGACTCCTGTGCGGTGTGCTGCGTATGCTTTATATGTAGGCGCGGATAAGTCTGTTAAGCAGAGACAAAAAGTTGCTCTATTAGAAGTTTTGGAATTGATATACGCTTTTAGAACTCATTTGCCAAAACCAATGAGTGAGCATCCGTGGCCAGAGGAAACTGCGTTCAGTCTTGCAGGGGCTCGACGTACAGGTGGTATGTATGATGTCCGGACTGAGATTATTCCAAAGCGCTTATATGCCGATCTCGGGCGAAAATCCTTAGAGTTCATAGAGCATGAGTCGGATCGAATTCTGCATATCTGGGATACATTCCACTCCTGTTATTCACAAGAGATGGAGCTTGCTGAGTATCATGCAAGGGTGAGACTGGAAAAAGGTGCGAAGAGCTCCTATCAGACGCTAGAGTCAGTGTCTTATGATATCGCGAGGGCAAGGGCACTTTCTAAAATGCAGTCTTTGCTTGACGCGAACGGACTGCGATTTTTAACGGATCTTGATGATGAGGTCAGGATTCTGCGTACGTGCTGCTACATCGTCGTTGCCATGTTTAGCGGTATGCGGGACTCCGAAATTATTTCGTTAAAACATAATTGCTTTGAGCGCTCATTCGATATGGATGGCGAAGAATTTTGCTGGATACATGGGCTCACATACAAGCTGGAGGAGCAGCCAAAACCTGCAAAATGGATGGTTCCACCTGTCGTCGAAAAGGCTGTGAATGTGGCAGCGGGGTTGCGGAGATCTCTTCTGCCCTACATCGGTAAAAGAAGATTGTATCTGTACGAACTAGCCAAAGATGAGGGACTAAAATCAAAAGTCGTCAATGATGCCACTCTCTTGGGTAGCAGCCTTTTTCTTGGCTGGAAAGCGCTTGGCACGCGGCCTGAATTTCTACAGAACGTACTAACAAATACGCTCCTCAAAAAGGTTGCAGAGCGTTTTGAGCTAGTGGTGTTGAATGATGACTTGGGTGAAGTTCTTGATCGTACTACGATAACTCCGGAGAAACTGTGGCCGCTCGCAACACACCAGTTTCGGAGAACATTTGCTGTTTTTGTCGCCAGGAACGTACTTGGCGATGTTCGGTATCTGCGACACCATTTCAAACATTGGTCAATGGATATGACTCTGCACTATGCAAAAGACCCGCTATTTGATGACACGCTTCTTGAATCTGTATTGTCAAAAAGGGACGAATTGCAGGTAAGTATCGTTTCTGGATGGCTGGCTCCGAGCCAGAAGCTTTCTGGCGGTAGGGCTGACCATATCGTGCGCTTCAGAGGGAGACCCGAGGTGAAGACAGCAAAAGACCCTAAAGCTCTGGTCAGGGCTGTTGGCGAAGGTGTTTTTATCCGTGGCACCGGCCACTCTTGGTGTTTGGCAACGACTAAGGGATGCGGCGGGGAGGGGCTTTACGATGCGATTCGTTGCGTTGGCTGCGGTGAGGGTGTCATCGACCAGGGACACTTGCTCATATGGCGGCGCATTAGAGATCAGCAGGTTGAGGTGCTCTCATGGCCAGATCTTGGCGATCCGGCCTGGGAGCGAGCCACAAGGCACTTGCGAGAGGCAGAGCGGGTGCTAGGCGAACTTGGAGACCCAGTTGAGCCGTATTCCTTACCAGAACGTCCATCGCGTCTCATACCAGCAGTAGAGGCGGTGTAGCATGGGAAATGACCAGACAAGGCGTGCAATCGAGTTGGCTATCTCAAGGATTACCAAGGGGCGTCCCAAGCAGGTTCAGCTGAGTCGTAAGCTAAGTATCGCCTCCGTCGCCGAAGAGGCAGGCATAAGCAATGCGACGATACACAACCGGTATCCAGACCTTGCAGAGTTAATTCGTCAAAAGACCAACAAGGAGTCGCGAGAAAAGCTCGTCAAGAAGGAGAAAGCCCTTCAGGGGGCAGATCTGCTGATTAAGGAGTTGCGTGACATACTGGCTGAGCGAGATGCAGATCTGAAGAGGATAGCCATCGTGAATCTGCGGCTTTGTACAGAGAAGAAAGCACTTCAGGAGCAAAACGCTCTGCTGGCCAAGGAGAACAAGCAATTGGAAGGTGTAAACCGTGATCTGCTATTTAAGATCAACAGTCCTAGAAGTCAGGTGAAGTCGATTCGATGAATGCCTAGACGGATCGTAACCGTCTGGCCAACTCACTTCTCAGCGCACAGGTCAGCTCGAACAAGAACGAATGGAGGGCAAAGCCTTGCCCGCAGGTATACCCATTGAATAAGCCAGTATCTGACGTAACTCATGTGGAGCTTGGCAGCGGGTCGCAATCGACGATGGCTTCATTGTATACTTCTGCTCCGCATACCCCTTGAGATACAGGAACATCAGCATGACTGTACTCCAAACGATCTACTGGCAGCCTACGCCGCCTTAGCGCTACGCCCCCCCGCAACACTCTGCTTCCGCTAGCCTCGCTCGCGGGTGCGTACTGCTGTACGCCTGGTTTTATACCTTAAGCACACAGCAAAAAATCCTCAAAATTTGAATTTGTATCGATTCGCTCGCCTTCCTTTGGCGTGCGCGATGCTTTGCCTTGGATATTTTCTATGCTGCAAAAACTTAGACAAACGTGGTTTTCCAACGTCCGTGGCGACGTGCTCGCGGGGCTGGTGGTCGCACTCGCGCTGATCCCGGAAGCCATCGCCTTTTCCATCATCGCCGGGGTAGATCCCAAAGTCGGTCTCTACGCCTCCTTCTGTATCTGTGCTGTCATCGCCTTTGTCGGCGGACGCCCCGGAATGATCTCGGCGGCGACAGGCGCCATGGCACTGCTGATGGTTACGCTGGTAAAAGAGCATGGACTCCAGTACCTGCTGGCCGCGACTCTACTATGTGGCGTACTTCAAATCCTTGCCGGCTACCTGAAGCTTGGCTCGTTGATGCGCTTTGTTTCACGCTCGGTAGTCACCGGCTTCGTAAACGCATTGGCGATTCTGATTTTTATGGCGCAATTGCCTGAGCTGACCAATGTCACCTGGCATGTCTATGCCATGACCGCTGCGGGCTTGGGAATCATCTACCTGTTTCCGTATGTGCCGAAAATCGGCAAGCTGATTCCCTCTCCATTGGTGTGCATTCTGACGCTGACGGCCATCGCCATTTACCTCGGTTTGGATATCCGCACCGTCGGTGACATGGGCCAACTGCCTGATACGCTCCCGATCTTCCTCTGGCCTGAAGTTCCGCTGAATTTTGAAACCCTGCGCATCATTTTCCCGTACTCGGCTGCGTTGGCAGTAGTGGGTCTACTCGAATCAATGATGACCGCGACCATCGTCGACGACCTTACCGATACCACCAGCAACAAGAACCGCGAGTGCAAAGGCCAGGGTGTGGCCAACATCGCTGCCGGCATGCTTGGCGGCATGGCAGGTTGCGCCATGATCGGCCAGTCGATCATCAACGTGAAATCTGGTGGCCGCACCCGTCTCTCGACATTGTGTGCCGGCGTTTTCCTGCTGCTGATGGTGGTATTTCTTGGCGAATGGCTCTCCAAAATCCCTATGGCGGCACTCGTGGCTGTGATGATCATGGTATCCATCGGCACCTTTAGCTGGGATTCTTTGCGTAATCTGAAAGAGCATCCGCTGTCGACCAACCTCGTCATGGTGGCGACCGTCGTTGTCGTCGTGGCCACTCACAACCTGGCCTACGGCGTACTGGTAGGTGTGCTGCTGGCCTCCCTGTTCTTCGCAAACAAGGTCGGGCACTACCTAGATATCAAGAGCACTCTGGAAGAGACGGAATCGCATCGGACTTACCACGTCGTGGGCCAGGTGTTCTTTAGCTCTGCGGACAAGTTCACTGAAGTTTTTGACTTCAAGGAAGCGCTCAACAAGGTCACCATCGATCTCACACAGGCGCATTTCTGGGATATCACCGCCGTCGCAGCCCTGGATAAGGTCGTGATCAAGTTCCGCCGCGAAGGCGCTGAGGTTGAAGTGCTCGGTCTCAATGAAGCCAGCGCAACAATCGTTGACCGCTTCGGTGTGCATGACAAACCCGGTGCCATCGACAAGCTCATGAGCCACTAAGGAGAACGACAATGACCCACGTAATGGCATGCATTGATAACTCACAATCCTCATTG
>NZ_JABULD010000297.1:0-586 GCF_014060985.1 Pseudomonas sp. MD195_PC81_125 | reverse complement strand
CGCGTCTGAGTATAGGAAAAGATGCCAGCCATTCTAGGGAGCGTGGAACACGTTAATAAGACGCAATGTGTCGTCGTTTTGCCATTTAACTGATCAATATGACGATGGGTGACTGCATATCGACCAGATGTAGAAGCGAACCTGCTCGCGAAGAGTCCCTCTCAGCCAACACATTTAAACTGGCTGCCCCCGATCGATCTTGCTACTCAAAATGATCGACGTTGTCGTCTTCTCCACCCCATCCACACTGCCAATCTGATCCAGCAACTGATCCAGCTGCTCCGGCGAGTCGGTGCGCAACCACGCCACATAATCAAATTCGCCACTCACCGCACACAACTGCTGCACCTGCGCCATCGCGCTCAGCCGGCGCAACACTTCCTTGCCGGAACGCGGCTGCACCTTGATCCCGACATACGCTTGCAACCCGCCATCGACCACGCGCTGCCCCAGACGCACGCCATAACCGGTGATCACCTTGGCCTTCTCCAGCCGCGCCAACCGTGAAGTCACGGTGGTGCGCGCAATGCCCAGTTGCCGGGCAAGCATCGCCACGCTTTCACGGGCGTTGATCTGCAGGGCGGCG
>NZ_JABULD010000011.1:0-2300 GCF_014060985.1 Pseudomonas sp. MD195_PC81_125 | reverse complement strand
GTTGTGGGTGGTCGCCGGCGGTGCGGCTTTTTCACCGCAGCCGCACAGTGCAACGGACAGCGCCAGCATTAAAGTGAGTGGGATTGCCCGCATAACGATCCTCGCCTGGGTAGCGCTTTTTGTTGTGATCACACCTTAAGGCAGGCACGGCAGCGGGTTGAGGGCATTGGCGGGACAACGAGGGGGCCATCCGGGGCCACACCGATGCCCTCTGTAGGAGCTGCCGCAGGCTGCGATCTTTTGATCTTGATCTTCAAAAGCAAAGTCAAAAGATCGCAGCCTGCGGCAGCTCCTACAGGGACTGGTGTGAGCATTGCGGCTCTACTCCGGGACTTGGCGTGACATTCGCGTGACATTCGCGGGTTTAAATTCCCGCGTATTCAGGCGTATAACCTGTACTGACTTTTGGATCTGCATACGGACATCAATAGGGGGTAGCGACATGACCACAGCAAACATCCTTGGCAACCTGTTCCCTTCTGTCAGCGACATCCCGGAAAAATACCGCCTCGACGCTCAGGTCGAGCAACGCGAATACCTCGTCGATGGCGAACTGCGGCGCTGGGACGGCCCGCTGGCCACGGTACGCAGCCCGGTGTACCTGCACGGCGAGAATGGCGATGAACAAGTGATTCTCGGCAGCACCCCGCTGCTGGATGCCGACACCGCCCTCACCGCCCTTGATGCCGCCGTACGCGCGTACGATCGCGGTCAGGGCCTGTGGCCGACCATGCGCGTGGCCGAACGCATTCAGCACGTCGAAGCGTTCCTCGGCCGTATGCGTCAGCAGCGCGAAGCCGTGGTCAAATTGCTGATGTGGGAGATCGGCAAGAACCTCAAGGACTCGGAAAAAGAGTTCGACCGCACCTGCGACTACATCGTCGACACCATCAACGCGCTGAAAGAACTCGACCGCCGCTCCAGCCGGTTCGAACTGGAACAGGACACCCTCGGCCAGATTCGTCGCGTGCCGCTCGGTGTCGCGCTGTGCATGGGCCCTTACAACTATCCGCTGAACGAAACCTTCACCACGCTGATCCCGGCGCTGATCATGGGAAACACCGTGGTGTTCAAACCGGCCAAACTCGGCGTGCTGCTGATCCGCCCGCTGCTTGAAGCGTTCCGCGACAGCTTCCCCACCGGCGTGATCAACGTGATCTACGGCAGCGGCCGCGAGACTGTCAGCGCGCTGATGGCCAGCGGCAAGATCGATATTTTCGCCTTCATCGGCACCAACAAGGCCGCCAGCGACCTGAAGAAACTGCACCCGAAACCACACCGTTTGCGCGCCGCGCTGGGTCTGGATGCGAAGAACCCGGGTATCGTCCTGCCGGAAGTCGATCTGGACAACGCCGTCAGCGAAGCGGTCACCGGTTCGCTGTCGTTCAACGGCCAGCGCTGCACCGCGCTGAAGATCCTGTTTGTGCATGAGGATGTGGTCGACGCCTTCATCGAAAAATTCAACGCCAAACTCGCCACGCTCAAGCCAGGCATGCCGTGGGACAGCGGCGTGGCACTGACGCCGCTGCCGGAGTCGGGCAAGGTCGACTACCTGCACGGGCTGGTGGCTGACGCGCAGAGCAAGGGCGCGCAAGTGGTCAACCCCAATGGTGGCGAGAGTCGAGAGTCGTTCTTCTACCCCGCCGTGCTATACCCGGTGACGCCGCAGATGCGCGTGTACAACGAAGAACAATTCGGCCCGGTGGTGCCGATCGTGCCGTACCGCCACCTCGATACCGTGATCGATTACGTGCTGGAATCGGACTTCGGTCAGCAACTGAGCCTGTTCGGTACCAACCCGGTGGCGATCGGCCGACTGGTCGATACCTTCGCCAACCAGGTCGGGCGGATCAACCTCAACGCCCAGTGCCAGCGCGGCCCGGACACCTACCCGTTCAACGGGCGCAAGAACTCCGCCGAGGGCACGCTGTCGGTACACGATGCACTACGGGTGTTTTCGATCCGCACACTGGTGGCAACCAAGTTCCAGGACAGCAACAAGGAGCTGATCAGCGAAATCATTCGCGGCCGCGATTCGAGCTTCCTGACCACCGACTACATCTTCTGACGAGGACTTTGCACTGAGTACATTCAGCACCCACCGACTGCCACCGCTGCTGCGGCGAATCCTGCGTCCGTTGCTGGACCCGTACCGCCGCTACCGGCATGCCCGGCTGATCCACGCGGTACGGGTCGCGTTGGGGCTGCTGGCGACCATCCTGCTGACCACCGGCATCAACCTGCCCCACGGCGAGTGGGCGTCGGTGACCATGCTGGTGGTGATCGGCGGCTTGCAGCAT
>NZ_JABULD010000694.1:0-1860 GCF_014060985.1 Pseudomonas sp. MD195_PC81_125 | reverse complement strand
CGATCACTTCACTGAGGTACTGCGGATCCTTGTGCCCCTCGGGGCCGGGCCATGACCAGTCGGGCGCCAGTCATCAACGGCCAGAAGAACTCCCACACCGAGACGTCGAAGCTGAACGGGGTTTTCTGCAACACCGTGTCGCTGGCGGTCAGTTGATAGGCGTCCTGCATCCACAACAGGCGATTGACCACCCCGCGATGTTCGTTGATCACGCCTTTCGGCTGGCCAGTAGAGCCGGAGGTGTAGATCACGTACGCGGTGTGCTGCGGGGTCAACTCTGCAAGAGAATGGTTTTCCGTCGGCAGCGATTGCCAGTGCGGTTGATCCAGATCGATCACCGGCACCGAAACGTCACCGAGCAACGAACGCGTCGAACCCTGCACCAGCACCGCCAGCGGCGCGCTGTCCTCCAGCATGTAGGCCAGACGCTCCAGCGGATACGCCGGATCCAGCGGCACATAACCGCCGCCAGCCTTGAGGATCGCCAGCAGCCCGACCACCATGTCCAGACCGCGCTCGACGCAGATTGCCACCCGCGCATCCGGCCCTACGCCCAATTCGCGCAGAGGGTACGCCAGTTGATTGGCCCTGGAATTGAGTTCGGCATAAGTCAGTTGCTGCTCACCCGCGACCACGGCGGGCGCCTGCGGCGTGCGCGCCACTTGCGCTTCGAACAGCTCATGAATCGTCTGCTGCAAATCGTAATCGACCGCTGTGGCATTCAAGCCGAACAGCAACTGTTGGCGCTCGGCATCCGCCAGCACCGGCAGGCGGTTCAAGGTCTGCTGCGGTGTCTGCTCCAGTGCCTGGACCAGCCCCGCCAGCGCCTGCTGCATAAAGCCACACACCCGTGCCGCGCCTATGCGCGAAGGGGTCATGGCGGTGAGGATAAAACCTTCGCCCAGGTCATCGACATTGAGACTCAGCGGATAGTTGGTGCGCTCTTCGCTGGAAAGATTTTCGATGCCCTGCCAGCTCAGACGCATGGCCTGCTGCTGTTCCTCGTTGACGCTGTGTCGGTAATTGAGCATCGCGCTGAACAGCGGCGACGGCGCGGCGACCCCGCTGCAACGCTGGGCCAATGCCAGTGACGCATGTTCATGGCCGAGCAATGCCGTCAGTTGCGCATGGGTCGCACGTACCCCGGCACGCACCGAAACATCGCCCAGATCCACCCGCAGCGGCAGCGTGTTGATGAACATCCCCAAGCCGCGATCCGCGCCAGTACCGCCCTGCATCCGCCCCCAGCAGCACGGTGCCGAACACCACGCGCTCATGTCCGGAGGTTGCCGCCAAGACCTGGGCATACGCCAGATGGAACAGGCTCGCGACGCTCACGCCCAGCTGCCGCGCCTGGCTGCGCAGGCGCCTCGCCAGCGCTTCGGGCACGTTCTCCCGGACTTCTTCGATATCCTGCCCGTCGCCGCGCACATCCAGCAGGCCAAACGGCAGCGTCGGCTCGTCGATCTCGCCGAGCATCGCGCGGAAGAACCCTTCGTGTTCCTGCTCACTGACGCCCAGCCGCGTCTGCGCCACGTAGTTGCGATAGGGCACGGCCGGCAGCAGTGCTTCGTCGTGACCAAAGAGGATCGCTTGCATTTCCTCCTGCACCACGGCCAGCGCCGTGTGATCCATGGCGATGTGATGGAACAGCAGCATGGCGACCACCCGGTCGTTGGCCGGGTCCTGCGCATACACCAGGCGAACCAACGGTGCCTGACTGAGGTCGATGCGGTAATGACGCGCGTCGAAACGCTCATACAACTGCGCCAGAACATCACCGCCCGCCGGATCGAATGCAACCTCCTGCAGCGGCAGCTCGGCTTCGCGCCAGACCACTTGCACCGGCGTTGCCAACCT
>NZ_JABULD010000507.1:0-12339 GCF_014060985.1 Pseudomonas sp. MD195_PC81_125 | reverse complement strand
CCTCGCTGTGGCTGATGAGCCACACCCACGAAGCCTGGATCAGTAACAACAAGGGCTGGATGAACCTGGTACGCCGCACCCGCTGGCACATCAGCGGCTTGCAAGGCCTGGATTACAAACACTCGTATTTGATCACCAGCAACCACCAGAGCTGGGTCGACATTCTGGTGCTGCAATACGTGCTCAACCGGCGCATCCAGCCACTGAAATTCTTCCTCAAGCAGGAGCTGATCTGGGTCCCGGTGATTGGCCTTGCGTGGTGGGCGCTGGGCTTTCCGTTCATGAAACGCTACTCCAAGGCCTATCTGGAAAAACACCCGGAGAAGAAAGGCAAAGACCTGGAAACCACGCGCAAGACCTGCGCGAAGTTTCGCGACAACCCGGTGGGGATTTTCAACTTTGTCGAAGGCACACGCTTCACCGAAGGCAAGCACGCGCAGCAGCAATCACCGTTTAAATACCTGCTCAAGCCCAAGGCTGGCGGCATCGCCTTTGTGCTGGACGCGATGGGTGAGCAACTGGAGTCGATCGTCAACGTGACCATCCACTACCCGGGCGGGCGTCCAGGGTTCTGGGATCTGTTGTGCGGCAACGTGCGCGACGTGGTGGTGCACTTTGAAGAACTGAAAATCCCGCCGGCCTTCATCGGCAAGAACTACGACCAGGACGGCGAATACCGTCTGCAGTTTCAGGGCTGGATCAACCAGCTGTGGCAGGACAAGGATGCGCTGCTGGAGCAGATGCACCGCGAATTCCCGAACCGGCACTAACCTTGTGGGAGCTGGCCTGCTGGCGATGGCCGAGATCAGCAAGCATCACTGGTGAATGACATAGCGCCATCGCTGGCAGGCCAGCTCCCACAAAAACAAGATCAAAAGATCGCACCTGCGGCAGCTCCTACAGGGAAGATAATACAACCCGCACGCGGCGCATGCCGCCCCACTCCAGGATGAGCGCAAGCTCGGCTGCAGCTCTTGATCTTGATCCACGGGCGACGTCGGAAGGCTGAGCGAAGGGATTGATCCGGGGGTGGGAGCGCAGCGACCGTTTGGCGCAGCCAAACACAGCGAGAGGAGGTGCAGCGAAGCAAACCGTAGGCGCTGCCCCCCGGATCAATCCCGCAGCGAAGGGACCCCGAGCCCCAGCGAGCGGGCCGAACGCAGGAGCAAGCCTTTTGGGTTACCTTTTCGGCGTTTGGAAAAGGTGACTCGCCGTAAGGGCGAAACCCTAAGCAGCCGTTACCGCAGCAACGGATATGTACTCAATCAACAAGAGCATGGTCGGCCCAAAAGCCGCCATCGCCGAAAACCAAATCGCCCCCAATAAAAAAGCCCGCCGATGATCACTCATCCGCGGGCCTTTCATTTCCGGCTAACGCTTAAATCGCGCCACGCTTGCGCAGCAGATCCAACACCTGCTTGACGCTCTCTTCCAGCGACAGCGACTGCGTGTCGATCACCAGATCGGCATTCAGCGGCACGTCATACGGGAACGACTCACCCGGAATATTATCGCCACCCGCAGCATACAAGCCTTGCGGATCACGCTCGGCACACACCGCCGGCGAAGCCTGCACATAAACCGTCAGCAGACGCTCCTTGCCGATCAGCTCCCTGGCCTGCTCGCGACCTTCAGCACTCGGCGCAACAAACGCCGCCAGGGTCAACAGACCGGCTTCGTTGAACTGACGCGCCACATGTGCGGCACGACGCCAGTTCTCGGTACGACCGGCACGATCCTGCGGCAGACCTTTGTTCAGGTCGTGACGCAGATTCTGACCATCCAGCACAAACACCGCACGGCCCATGTCGAACAACTTGCGCTCGACCGCATAGGCCAGCGTGCTCTTGCCCGCGCCCGACAGACCGCTGAACAGCACGGTAGCCGGTTGCTGGCCAAAGCGCTGGGCACGTTCTTCGGTAGCAACGTGGGCCAGTTTGCCGTGGTGGGTGGCCGTGCCGTGGCTCAGTGGCTGAGCGACGATCATGCCGGCGCCAACGGTGCCGTTGGTCAGACGATCAATAACGATGAACGCGCCGGTGGTGCGGTTGCTGTCGTAACCGTCGAGGGCGATCGGCGCGTCGAGCGCGACCTTCACCTTGCCGATTTCGTTGAGCTGCAACGCGCTCGCCGGACCTTCTTCAAGGGTGTTGACGTCGACCTTGTTGACGATGCTGGCAATCGAGCCGGGCACGTAACTGGTGGCGCGCTTGATGTCGTATTTCTTGCCCGGCAACATCGGCTCTTCAGCCATCCACACCAGCATCGCTTCGAAGCTGTCGGTGACCGGCGGCACGTTGTCGGCATGCACCAGCAAGTCGCCACGGGAGATGTCGATTTCGTCTTCCATGGTCAGCGTCACCGCTTGACCAGGACCGGCCTGCTCCAGCTCACCTTCGAAGGTAACGATGGATTTGACACGGCTGCTCTTGCCCGACGGCAGCACCACCACTTCGTCGCCCTTGTGCACGATGCCGCTGGCGAGGGTGCCGGCGAAGCCGCGGAAGTTCAGGTTCGGACGGTTGACGTATTGCACCGGGAAGCGCAGATCGGTGAAGTTGCGATCGCCCGACACCTCCACGGTCTCGAGAATTTCCATCAGCGACTGGCCCGTGTACCACGGCGAGCGCTCGGACTTGTTCACCACGTTGTCGCCCTTGAGAGCAGACATCGGCACGAAGTGCATGCTGGTCGGCTTCATCTTCAAGCCTTCGGCGAACTTCAGGTAGTCGGCCTTGATCGACTCGAACACGCCTTCATCGAAGTCTTTCAGGTCCATCTTGTTGATGCGACGACGATGTGCTTGATGCCGAGCAACGAGGCGATGAAGCTGTGGCGACGGGTCTGGGTCTGCACGCCGTAACGGGCATCGACCAGAATGATCGCCAGGTCACAGGTGGATGCACCGGTGGCCATGTTGCGGGTGTACTGCTCATGGCCGGGGGTGTCGGCGATGATGAACTTGCGCTTGGCGGTGGAGAAATAGCGGTAGGCGACATCAATGGTGATGCCCTGCTCACGCTCGGCCTGCAGGCCGTCGACCAGCAATGCCAGGTCGATGTCGTCACCGGTGGTGCCGACTTTCTTCGAATCGCGGGTAATGGCTTCCAGATGATCTTCGTAGATCATCTTGGAGTCGTGCAGCAGGCGCCCGATCAGGGTACTTTTGCCGTCGTCGACGTTACCGCAGGTCAAAAAGCGCAGCAGCTCTTTACGTTCGTGCTGGCCCAGGTAGGCGAGGATGTCCTCGCTGATCAAATCAGATGCGTGCGACATGACAACCCCTTAGAAATAGCCTTGACGTTTTTTTATCTTCCATCGAGCCGGCGCCATCGTGGTCGATGACCCGGCCCTGGCGCTCGGAAGTTCGCGTCAGGAGCATTTCCTGAATGATGTCCGTGAGGCTTTCGGCCTCGGACTCCACCGCGCCCGTCAACGGGTAGCAGCCAAGGGTACGGAAACGCACTTTCTTTTTGACGATACGCGCCTTGTCCTCGTCGGACAGATGCTCAAGGATGCGCTCGTCGTCGATCATGATCAGGGTGCCGTTCTTCTCGATCACTTCGCGTTCGGCGGCGAAGTACAGCGGCACGATCGGGATGCCTTCGAGGTAGATGTACTGCCAGATGTCCAGTTCGGTCCAGTTCGACAACGGGAACACACGAATGGATTCGCCCTTGTTGACCTTGCCGTTGTAGACGTTCCACAGCTCCGGACGCTGATTCTTCGGGTCCCAGCGATGCTTGCTGTCGCGGAACGAATACACGCGCTCCTTGGCGCGGGACTTCTCTTCGTCACGACGGGCACCACCGAACGCGGCGTCGAAACCATGCTTGTCGAGTGCCTGCTTCAGGCCCTCGGTCTTCATGATGTCGGTGTGCTTGGCGCTGCCATGGGTGAACGGGTTGATGTTCTGCGCCACGCCATCGGGGTTGATGTGGGTGATCAGGTCCAGGCCCAGCTCTTCGACCATCTTGTCGCGGAACTTGTACATCTCCTGGAATTTCCAGCGAGTGTCGACGTGCATCACCGGAAACGGCAGTTTGCCCGGGAAGAACGCCTTGCGTGCCAGGTGCAGCATCACGGCGGAGTCTTTACCGATGGAGTACAGCATCACCGGGTTGTCGAACTCGGCGGCCACCTCGCGGATGATGTGGATGCTTTCCGCCTCCAGCTGTTTCAGATGCGTCAGTTTGTCGACCATGGCTACTCACGAAAGCTTTCTTATGAACGGCCAGCGGGCCGTGTTCGAGCGGGGAATCCTAGCACAGCGCCCTCTTCTAATCAGGACGCCAACTAGATCGAAAGGGCATATGAATATGCCCACCAGTTTGCCCCACTAACCCTGTAGGACAGCATCTCAGATCAGGCTCGCCGGGAGTCGTCAGATCGGGTTCGGGCAGTCGATGAAGATGTGTTCCAGAGCAAAACGTTTTGCCAGGTAGTCGCCCAGCGCCTGCACTCCATAGCGCTCGGTGGCATGGTGGCCGGCGGCGATGAAGCTGATGTCGTTTTCCCGGGCGCTGTGGAAGGTCTGCTCGGAGGCTTCGCCACTGAGGAACAGATCAACGCCCGCCGCCACGCCCTGATCGATATAGCCCTGCCCGCCACCAGTGCACCAGCCGACCCGGCGAATCATCGCACTGCCTTCGACCAGCAGTGGCTCGCGCCCCATGACATCCTGAACCTTGCGCGCGAAATCACGCGGGGTCATGGGCTCGTTCAACGAGCCGACCAGCCCGACGATCTTCAGGTTGTCCGGGTCCAACGGCCCTTCGACGGTGATGTCCAGTTGACGCGCCAGTTGCACGTTGTTGCCAACCTCCGGGTGCAGGTCCAGTGGCAGGTGATAAGCGAGCAGACTGATGTCGTGCTTGAGCAGGGTCTTCAGGCGGCGCTGCTTCATGCCGGTGATGCACGGGTTTTCGCCTTTCCAGAAATAGCCGTGATGCACGAGTATCAGATCGGCTTCGGCTTCCACTGCAGCATCGAGCAAGGCCTGACTGGCGGTGACGCCACTGACAATGCGCATCACCTGCGGACGACCTTCGACCTGCAGGCCATTGGGGCAATAATCGGCGATTTTCGCACTGCCGAGGTAACGGTCGGCTTCTTCGACCAGGGTGCTGAGGGCGACAGCCATGAAAGACTCCTAAATATCCCGTTCAGAGGCGCGCGCGGCCTCGTATAATGCGCGACATTATCGGCGGTCTGCCCCCGCCTGCAACTTTTCCAGGACGTGCTTAATGCTCAAGGCGCTGCGTTTTTTTGGCTGGCCGCTGTTGGCCGGCGTGCTTATCGCTCTGTTGATTATTCAGCGTTACCCGCAGTGGGTCGGGCTTCCGAGCCTCGACGTCAACCTGCAACAGGCCCCGCAAACCACCAGTGTGCAGCAGGGCCCGGTGTCCTATGCCGACGCGGTGACCATCGCCGCACCGTCGGTGGTCAACCTCTACACCACCAAAGTCATCAACAAACCGGCGCACCCGCTGTTTGAGGACCCACAGTTCCGGCGCTTCTTCGGTGACAACTCGCCGAAGCAGAAACGCATGGAATCGAGCCTCGGTTCCGGCGTGATCATGAGCCCGGAAGGCTACATCCTGACCAACAACCACGTAACCACCGGCGCCGATCAGATCGTGGTGGCACTCAAGGATGGGCGCGAAACCCTCGCCCGCGTCATCGGCAGCGACCCGGAAACCGACCTCGCGGTGCTGAAGATTGACCTGAAAAACCTCCCGGCGATCACCGTCGGCCGCTCCGACAACATCCGTATCGGCGACGTCGCGCTGGCCATCGGCAACCCGTTCGGCGTCGGCCAGACCGTGACCATGGGCATCATCAGCGCCACCGGGCGCAACCAGTTGGGCCTGAACAACTACGAAGACTTCATCCAGACCGACGCGGCGATCAACCCGGGCAACTCCGGCGGCGCACTGGTCGATGCCAACGGCAACCTCACCGGCATCAACACCGCGATCTTCTCCAAGTCCGGCGGCTCGCAGGGCATCGGTTTTGCGATCCCGGTGAAACTGGCGATGGAAGTGATGAAGTCGATCATCGAGCACGGTCAGGTGATACGTGGCTGGCTCGGTATTGAAGTGCAGCCGCTGACTCAGGAGCTGGCCGAGTCGTTTGGCCTGTCCGGGCGTCCGGGAATTGTCGTGGCGGGAATCTTCCGCGATGGCCCGGCACAGAAGGCCGGCCTGCAGCTGGGTGACGTGATTCTGAGTATCGACGGCGAACCGGCGGGTGATGGCCGCAAGTCGATGAACCAGGTGGCGCGGATCAAGCCGACTGACAAGGTCACGATTCAAGTGATGCGCAATGGCAAGGAGCTCAAGCTGACCGCGGAAATCGGCCTGCGTCCACCGCCGGCGCCGGTCAAGGAAGAAGAGTAAACACCAACCCAAAAACACTGTGGGAGCGAGCTTGCTCGCGAAGAGGCCGGCACATTCAACATCGTTATTGAATGGCCAAGCGCTTTCGCGAGCAGGCTCGCTCCCACAGGTTCAGCGGCGGTTTAGAGGTCGCCGAGGCCGTCGATCAGCGCCTGATTCTGCTCCGGCGTACCGATCGAAATCCGCAGGAACTGGGCAATCCGCTCCTGCTTGAAGTGACGCACGATCACGCCCTGCTCGCGCAGCCTGGCCGCCAGCCCTGCCGCATCGTGTTGCGGGTGACGGGCAAAGATGAAGTTCGCCGCCGACGGCAGCACTTCGAAACCCTTGGCCTGCAACTGCGCAATGACCCACTCGCGACTTTCGATGACCAGACGGCACGTCTTGTCGAAGTACTCGCGATCCTCGAACGCGGCCGCCGCCCCGACAATCGCCAGACGATCCAGCGGATAGGAGTTGAAGCTGTTTTTGATTCGCTCCAGCGCTTCGATCAGATCCGGATGACCCACCGCCAGGCCGACACGCAGTCCGGCCAGCGAGCGCGACTTGGACAGGGTCTGGGTCACCAGCAGGTTCGGATAACGATCCACCAGGCTGATCGCCGTTTCGCCGCCGAAGTCGATGTAGGCCTCATCCACCACGACCACCGAATCCGGGCTGGCCTGGAGGATCTGCTCGACCGCTTCCAGTGCCAGCAGGCAACCGGTCGGTGCGTTCGGGTTGGGGAAAATGATCCCGCCGTTGGGTTTGGCGTAGTCCGCCGGGTTGATCTGGAACTGTGCGTCCAGCGGCACGGCGTCGAACTGGATGCCGTACAGACCGCAATACACCGGATAGAAGCTGTAGCTGATGTCCGGAAACAGCAGCGGCTGCTCGTGTTGCAGCAGACCGTGGAAAATGTGCGCGAGCACTTCGTCCGAACCGTTGCCGAGGAACACCTGATTGCTCTGCACGCCGTAGTAGTGGGCGACGGCGGTTTTCAGCAGATCGCTGTTCGGGTCCGGGTACAGGCGCAGATTGTCGTTGAGCTCGGTCTGCATCGCCGCCAGGGCTTTGGGCGACGGGCCGTAAGGGTTTTCGTTGGTGTTGAGCTTGACCAGTCTGGTCAGCTTCGGCTGTTCGCCCGGCACATACGGCACCAGATCCTTGACGAACGGGCTCCAGAATTTACTCATGTTCAATTCCCCTTCACTTCGTCTTTGATGCGGTATTCGGCACTGCGGGCGTGCGCGCTCAGGGATTCGCCACGGGCCAGCACGGACGCGGTCTTGCCCAGCTCGGAAGCACCGGCCTCGGAGCAGAAGATGATCGACGAACGTTTCTGGAAGTCGTACACCCCCAGTGGCGAGGAGAACCGCGCAGTGCCGGAGGTTGGCAGCACGTGGTTCGGGCCGGCGCAGTAGTCGCCCAGCGCCTCGGAGGTGTGACGGCCCATGAAGATCGCGCCGGCGTGACGGATCTGCGGCAACCACGCTTGTGGGTCAGCGACCGACAGCTCTAGATGTTCCGGGGCGATGCGGTTGGCGACTTCGATGGCTTGCGCCATGTCACGCACGTGAATCAGCGCACCGCGACCATTGATCGAAGTTTCGATGATGGCCGCGCGGTCCATGGTCGGCAGCAGTTTGTCGATGCTCGCCGCGACCTTGTCGAGGAACTCGGCGTCGGGACTGACCAGAATCGCCTGCGCGTCTTCGTCGTGCTCGGCCTGGGAGAACAGGTCCATGGCGATCCAGTCCGGATCGGTCTGGCCGTCGCACACTACGAGAATTTCCGAGGGGCCGGCGATCATGTCGATGCCGACCTGACCGAATACGTGGCGTTTGGCAGTGGCGACATAGATGTTGCCCGGGCCGACCACTTTGTCCACCTGCGGCACGCTTTCGGTGCCGTAAGCCAGTGCGGCAACCGCTTGTGCGCCGCCAATGGTGAACACCCGGTCAACGCCGGCAATGCACGCCGCCGCCAGCACCAGCTCATTGATTTCACCGCGCGGGGTCGGCACCACCATGACCACTTCGGCCACGCCGGCAACCTTGGCCGGAATCGCGTTCATCAACACCGACGACGGGTATGACGCCTTGCCGCCCGGCACGTACAGGCCGGCGCGATCCAGCGGCGTAACCTTCTGGCCGAGCACGGTGCCGTCGGCCTCGGTGTAGCTCCAGGAGTCCTGTTTCTGTTTTTCGTGGTAGCTGCGCACCCGCGCCGCGGCTTTTTCCAGCGCTTCGCGCTGTGCCACGGTGATGCGAGTCAGGGCCAGTTCCAGACGCTCGCGCGGCAGGATCAGGTCAGCCATCGAGGCGACTTCGAGACCGTCGAATTTCTGGGTGAACTCGACCAGCGCGGCGTCACCGCGTTCGCGCACCGCCTTGATGATGTCCAGCACGCGCTGATTGACCGAGTCGTCAGACACACTTTCCCAGCTCAGCAGATGATCCAGATGATGCGCGAAATCCGGGTCAGCAGCGTTGAGTCGGCGAATTGCAGTCGGTGCGGTCATAGCGAGAGCCTCATAGGAATGGCAAAAACTCAGGCGCCCTAACTTAGCAGTCGTTTCCGCTTGGGCACCTGAGATTCTGGCTATGAGGCGGATAGACGGGCGCGACTCAAGGTCGCGCAGGTACATCAGCCGCGGTGTCGCGATTCCACTGCCGTGCGCAGGGTATCGATCAACGCCTGGATTCGGGCGTGTTGCATCTTCATCGAAGCCTTGTTGACCACCAGGCGCGAGCTGATCGTCGCGATCAGTTCCTGAGGTTCCAGGCCGTTGGCGCGCAGTGTGTTGCCGGTGTCGACCACGTCGATGATCTTGTCGGCCAGACCGATCAGCGGCGCCAGCTCCATCGAGCCGTAGAGCTTGATGATGTCGACCTGACGGCCCTGCTCGGCGTAGTAGCGCTTGGCAACGTTGACGAACTTGGTCGCCACGCGCAAACGGCCCTTGGGCTCGGCTGCGCCGATCTTGCCGGCCGTCATCAGCTTGCACTGGGCAATCTGCAGATCCAGCGGCTCGTAGAGGCCCTGGCCGGTGTATTCCATCAGCACGTCTTTACCGGCGACGCCGAGGTCGGCCGCGCCATGCTCGACATAGGTCGGCACGTCGGTGGCACGCACGATCAACAGACGTACGTCATCCTGAGTGGTGGGGATGATCAGTTTGCGGCTCTTGTCCGGATTCTCGGTCGGCACGATGCCGGCTTCAGCGAGAAGCGGCAGGGTATCGTCAAGGATGCGGCCCTTGGACAGTGCGATGGTCAACATGGGAAACGTCAGTCCTTATCAAGGTACTCATGTCCGGTCGCAATCGGCGCCGGACACACATCGAGCCGGATACCGGCTCGACTCGAAACAAATTCAGTGGACACCTCCCTGTGCCCAGTGCAGCGACTAGCCCGGAACGCGACGGATCTTGGCGCCCAGCATCTGCAGTTTTTTCTTCGATGCACTCGTAACCACGGTCGATGTGGTAGATGCGGTCGATCAGGGTATCGCCTTCGGCCACCAGGGCCGAGATGACCAGACTCGCCGAAGCACGCAGGTCGGTGGCCATCACTGGCGCGCCCTTCAGCACTTCAGTACCGGTGACGATCGCAGTGTTGCCTTCGACCTGGATTTTGGCGCCCATGCGGTGCAGTTCGTACACGTGCATGAAACGGTTTTCGAAGATCGTCTCGATTACCGCACCGGTGCCTTCGGCAATGGCGTTGAGCGAGATGAACTGCGCCTGCATGTCGGTCGGGAACGCTGGATACGGTGCCGTGCGCACGTTGACCGCTTTCGGGCGCTTGCCGTGCATGTTCAGCTCGATCCAGTCTTCACCGCTGGTGACTTCAGCGCCGGCTTCACGGAGCTTTTCCAGAACGGCTTCGAGGATGGTCGGATCGGTGTCCTTGACCTTCACACGGCCACCGGTGACCGCTGCGGCCACCAGGTAGGTGCCGGTTTCGATACGGTCAGGCATGACTTTGTAGAAGCACGAGCCCAGGCGCTCGACGCCATCGATGGTAATGGTGTCGGTACCAGCGCCGGAAACCTTGGCGCCCATGGCGTTGAGGAAGTTCGCCAGGTCAACCACTTCCGGCTCGCGCGCAGCGTTCTGCAGCACGCTGCGACCCTTGGCGAGGGCTGCAGCCATCATGATGTTTTCGGTACCGGTCACACTGACGGTATCGAAGAAGAAGCTTGCGCCGCGCAGGCCGCCTTCAGGCGCCTTGGCCTTGATGTAGCCGCCTTCGACGTCGATCACCGCGCCCATGGCTTCAAGACCACGGATGTGCAGGTCAACCGGGCGCGAACCGATGGCGCAACCGCCAGGCAGGGCGACTTCGGCTTCACCGAAACGGGCAACCATCGGCCCCAGAACCAGGATCGAGGCACGCATGGTTTTCACCAGTTCGTACGGCGCGATCAGGGTCTTGATGGTGCGTGGGTCGATTTCAACGCTGAGTTTCTCGTCGATCACAGGCTCGATGCCCATGCGACCGAACAGCTCGATCATGGTGGTGATGTCGTGCAGGTGCGGCAGGTTGCCAACGGTCACCGGGCCATCGCACAGCAGGGTGGCGGCCAGAATCGGCAGGGCGGAGTTCTTCGCCCCGGAGATACGGATTTCGCCATCAAGACGAACGCCACCGGTAATAATCAATTTATCCATAAGAATCTCGACGCCCTAGGGCTCAGGTGCGCTCGGCCCAGGCCGCGCTGCTGAAAAATTTCATAGTGACCGCGTGGATGCTGCCATCAGCGATCCAAGGGTTCAAATGGGCATAGATGCTTTGCTGACGCTTGACCGGGCTCAACGCCGCCAGTTCATCACTAATCACGTTCAGCTGGAAGTTGCAGCCTTCGCCTTCAACTTCCACCTGCGTTCCTGGCAGCTTTCCTTCAAGGAAGCTCTTCACTTCTACGGCCTGCATGCTCAACCTCAATCGGCGCCCTGTGCGCACGGGTCGGACATCATACAAAAAAGCCCCGCGCCTGCGAACCCCGCATTGGCAGGACTCTGACGGGGGGCTTGTTTGTCGATGCGGGTTCAGGGGTGCGCCAGCAACTCGGTCAGTTCGCTGACCTGAGCGATTTCGCGCATGTCTTCCGGCATCGCGCGGATGCTGACGGCCTTGCCGGCCGCCCGGGCATCGCGCATGAAGCACAGCAGCAAGGACAAGCCGACGCTGCTGGACTTCTTCACTGCCGAACAATCAATCACCAGCGATGCCGCCTTGCTGGACTTGATCAGCGCCTGGCCTTCCTTGCGCAGGTCGGGGCCTGTGCGATAGTCCAGCACTCCGCTGAGCAATAGCTCGTCGACATCACTCATACGAACTGCCGCCTCATTCATTGCGCTGGCTTCTCGGCAGCTTTCTCGGTGGTTTCCTTGGCCTTGGCCACTTCGCCAGCCCAATTGTTGATGGTCTTGTCCAGATCGTTGCCATTGCGCTGCATCGCATCCGCGAACTGATCACGGAACAGCTTGCCAATGTTGATGCCGTTAATGATCACGTTGCGCAGCTTCCACTCGCCGTTGATCTTCTCCAGCGTGTACTGCACCGGATAGATCGCGCCGTTGCTGCCCTTGACGGTCATGCCGACGCTGGTGCGATCGCCCGATTCATCCTTGGCCGGATCAACCGTGATGCCCTGATTGTTGTATTCGAGCAAGGCATTGCCGTAGAACTGGAACAGGCCTTTCTTGAAGTTTTCCTGGAAGGTCTGCATCTGCGCAGGCGTGGCCTTGCGCGAATACTTGACCGTCATGATGCTCTTGGAAATGCCCTCGGCATCCACTACCGGGCCGACGATGTTGTTCAACGCGGCATAGAAATCAGCCGGATCCTGCTTGTATTTCGCTTTGTTGGCCGACAGGTCGGCCAGCATCCGGTTCGTGGTGTCCTGAACCAGATCGTGCGCCGATTGCCCGGGGCGCAGCGTTAGCCAG
>NZ_JABULD010000768.1:0-895 GCF_014060985.1 Pseudomonas sp. MD195_PC81_125 | reverse complement strand
GGGGCGGCTCCAAAGGTGCGGGTCAATGATCCAGCATGTTACAGGCTCGATTGACTGGGCGCTTGTAACCGAGAGAGGGACTAATGCTGTTCACTGCTGGACGGGCCAGCGCACTATTTGCCTGCGCGCAACGCGTTTTGCACCAAAGGTAACAGTGCATCAGTTGTTGCCAACAGCTCCGCCAAAAGCGTTTCGTCCACATCCATATACCCTTCGTACTCGGCCAGATTGCGCCGCTCGTGACAAAGTGCAAACAGGCGAACCTGGACCTTGTTCAGCCCGAGAGTGTGCACAAGGCACTGAAACACCAGATAGCGACGGTCGGAGCGAAAACCTTTGAGGCGCATGGCAGTCAGTGCCAAGGCATGTGCGGCGTTGTAGGCGAGGTCGAAGCGACTGGCAAAGGACAGTGCGCAACTGTGAGCATCCTTCAAACGGTCTGTGGCTGATCGCATCAGGCCTTCACATTCCTTGCGATCTGGTGGCTCGGCTTTGAGGCCGCCGCTGCGCACCAGGTTTTCCAGACTGTCACTGCTGCCCATTGGTGATCTCCGCTGGGTTACGGCCAATCAAATCAATTTTGTCTTGTTGTTCAACTCGCACAACAAAGCTGTTGTCAGCCGCTTTTCTGGCTCGCCAGTCGACCAGTGTATAGAGCGTAGGGTTGATGGTGCGGCCAAGGTATTCCTCTACGGGAAGTAGCCTTTCCATCAAGTCGCTGTAACTGAGGTGTTCGCCTATCAGCATCAGGTCGATGTCACTGCCGCCATGCTCGTTGCCCTTGGCGACGGAGCCGTAGATAAATGCCCACACCAATTGATCGCTCACTGGAGCCAAGGCCGCACGTAACTGCTCTGCAATACCAAAAGTTTTGCGCACGATCCCCAGCAGTTCT
>NZ_JABULD010000693.1:0-10271 GCF_014060985.1 Pseudomonas sp. MD195_PC81_125 | reverse complement strand
CGCCGGTGCGCAGAATGTCGTGCCGGGTCATGACCTGACGCAGCGCGGCGGCGAAAGCCTGCAAGCGTTCAAGGCTGTCGAACGCCAGGCGCGATTGCAGCAGGTACGGATCACCCTGCGCGGCGCTCAAGTGGTGATAAAGAATCCCTTCCTGCAATGGCGCCAGCGGATAAATGTCCTGCACGTTGGCGGCCCCGCCCGGCACCGTGGCAACCACGCGCTCAATGGCTGGCTGATCCAGTTGCACCAGCGTCAGCATGTCCGGGGTGATGTGCGTGCAACCGGCCGGAATCAGGTTGGCCGGCACCGCGACTTCGCGACCGCTGCCGACGGCGGCGGCCAGCGCGGCGAGGGTCGGCTGGCTGAACAGCACGCGCACGTCGGTGCTCAGGCCGAGCTGACGCATGCGCTCGATCAGGGTCACCGCCAGCAGCGAATGCCCGCCCAGCTCAAAGAAGTTGTCGTGCCGCCCGACCTGTTCGACCTGCAGCACCTCGGCCCAGACCTGCGCCAGCGCGGCCTCCACCGGCCCTTGCGGCGCTGCGTATTCGCGGCTGAGCCAGGCGTCCTGATCCGGTTCGGGCAAGGCCTTGCGGTCGAGTTTGCCGTTGGCGGTCAGTGGCAGCGCCTCAAGCCGCACGTAAGCTGCCGGCACCAGTGCCTGTGGCAGACGCGCTTGCAAATGCGCGCGCAGATCCTCGATATCGACCGTTGTGCGGGCAGTAAACCAGGCGATCAACCGCGCCTCGCGCACCAGCACCACCGCGTCCTGCACCGCCGGATAGCTGGACAGCGCGGCTTCGATTTCACCCAGTTCCACCCGCACACCGCGCAGTTTGACCTGATCATCATTACGCCCCAGGTACTCGATATTGCCGTCGGCCAGCCAGCGTGCGAGGTCGCCGGTGCGGTAAATGCGCGCCTGCGGTTCGTCACTGAACGGGTCTTCGAGGAAGCGTTCGGCGGTCAGCTGGGGACGGTTCAAATAACCACGGGCCACCCCCGCGCCACCGACGTACAACTCGCCCGCCACGCCAACCGGCACCGGACGTTGCTGTTCATCGAGCAAGTAAACCCTGGCGTTGCTGATGGGCCGGCCGATGTGCAGCAATTGCCCGGCATGGATTTGCCCGGAAGTCGCGACCACCGTAGCCTCGGTCGGGCCGTAGTTGTTGATCACGGCAAAGGTCTGCTCACGCGGGAACTGGCGCAACTTGTCGCCGCCGATCAACAGCGTGCGCAAGGTCGGATGCCCCAGTTCACGACTGAAGGCGTATTCGGCAATCGGCGTCGGCAGGAAACTGACCTGCAACGGCTGCGCGCGCCACCAGTCGAGCAGTTCATCCAGATGTTCGTTGCTGATCGACGGCGGCGGCAGGTGCAGGGTCGCGCCGACACACAGCGCCGGCCAGACTTCCCAGGCCATCGCGTCGAAACCGCAACCGGCGACGCTGGCGGTGTGGCTGCCGGCGCGCAGGTCGAACGCCTCGCAGTGCCAGTGCACAAGGTTTTCCAGGGTCGCGTGTTCGACCATCACGCCTTTCGGCTGGCCGGTCGAACCCGAGGTGTAGATCACGTAAGCCAGATGCGCCGGGGTCAGCGTCGGCAGTTGTGGATTGGTCGCCGCCAGGTGCTGCCAGAGGTTCTGATCCAGATCGATCACCGGCACCCGGCCCAGCAGCTCGCGGGTCGAGCCTTGCGCCAGCACCGCCACCGGATCGCTGTCCTGCAACAGGTAGGCGATGCGCTCCGCCGGGTACGCCGGGTCGACCGGCACATAACCGGCGCCAGCCTTGAGAATCGCCAGCAACGCCACCAGCATCTGCGGGCTGCGTGGCAGGCACACGGCAATCCGGTCGTCCGGCTGCACGCCGAGGCCGAGCAAGTGATGCGCCAGGCGATTGGCCTGCTGATTGAGTTGCGCATAGGTCAGTTGCTGCGTGCCCTGCACCACCGCCAGCGCTTGCGGATGCAGCTCGGCCTGCACTTGCACCAGTGACTGAATCGTCGCCCCGCGCGGGTATGCCGCCGCCGTCGGGTTGAACCCGACCAGCAAGCGCTCGTATTCCTCCACCGCAAGAATCGGCAAACGGTTGAGCGCACGCTGTGGCGCCTGCTCCAGTGCGTGCAGCAGATGCTCCAGCGCGGTGTGCATGTAGCTGCAGATCCGTTGCGCGCCGATCTGCGTCAACGCCAGCACGGTCAAAGAAAAGTCTGTGCCGAGATCGTCGACGCTGAGGGTCAGCGGATAGTTGCTGCGCTCTTCGCCACCGAGCAATTGCACGCCTTCCCAGATGCCCTGACCGTCACGCGGCTGCGCCTCGGCGACGGTATGCCGGTAGTTGAGCAAGGCGCTGAACAGCGGCGCGCCGGACACCGCACTGCAGCGCTGGGCCAGCGCCAGTGGCGCGTGTTCATGGGCCAGCAGCGCGGTCAGCCGTGCGTGGGTGGTCTTGACAGCAGACTGCACGCCTTCGCTGACATCCACCCGCAGCGGCAAGGTGTTGATGAACACGCCCAGGGTGCGATCCGCGCCCGCGCCGCCCTGCAAGCGACCCAACAGCACCGTGCCGAACACCACGTCGCGGCGGTTGGCAAGTACCCCCAGCACCTGCGCCCAGGCCAGATGCATCAGGCTCGCCGGGCTGACACCCAACTGCCGCGCCTGTTCACGCAGGCGCAGGGTCAACCCGGCATCGACGGCTTGCTGCGCCTCTTCAATGTCGCCGCCATCGCCTTGCACGTCGTGCAAACCGAACGGCAGGGTCGGCTCGTCGATATCGCCAAGCATGTCGCGGAAGAACGTTTCGTGCTCCTGCTCGCTGGCACCCAGACGCGCCTGCGCCACGTAGTTGCGATACGGCATCGGCGTGCCGAGGCGGTCGGCTTGATCGAACATAAACGCGCGCATCTCTCGGCCCACTACCTCCATGGCGGTGTGGTCGAGAATCAAGTGCTGGAACAGGATGATCGCCACCACCCGTTGCTGCGCCGGGTCTTCGGCATAGACGATGCGCATCAACGGCGCCTGGCTCACGTCGAGACGGTTGTAGCGGGCATCGAAGCGCCCGTGCAGCTGCTCAAGGACGTCGCCCTGAGCCGGATCCAGCGGCACCGCCTGTACCACCAGCGGCGCCTCGCGCCACACCACCTGATGCGGACTCGGCAAGCCTTCCCAGACCACGCTGGTGCGCAGAATGTCGTGACGGGCGACGACCTGCTGCAAGGCTCGGCTGAAAGTGCGCAGACGCTCGACGCTGTCGAAGATCAGCCGCGATTGCAGCAGATACGGATCGCCCTGTTCGGCGCTCAGGTGGTGATAAAGAATGCCTTCCTGCAACGGCGCCAGCGGATAGATGTCCTGCACATTGGCCGCGCCACCGGGCACGGTGGCGACGATGCGCTCGATGCTCGCCTGATCGAGCTCGGTCAGGCTGAGCATGTCCGGGGTGATGCGGGTGCAACCCGGCGGAATGCGGTTGGCCGGTACTTCGATTTCGCGACCGCTGCCAACAGCGGCGGCCAGTGCAGCGAGGGTCGGCTGATTGAACAGCACGCGCACGTCGGCCGCGAGGTCGATCTGGCGCATGCGCTCGATCAGGCTCACCGCCAGCAGCGAATGCCCGCCCAGTTCGAAGAAGTTGTCGTGACGCCCGACGCGCTCGACGTTCAGCACGTCGATCCAGATCTGCGCCAGCGCGTTTTCCACGGCACCTTGTGGCGCTTCATATTCGCGGCTGAGCCACGCGCCGTGCTCCGGTTCCGGCAAGGCCTTGCGGTCAATCTTGCCGTTGGCGGTCAACGGCAATGCGTCCAGCCGCACGTAAGCCGCCGGCAACAGCGCCTCCGGCAAGCGTGCCTGCAAATGCGTGTGCAACTGCTGAATATCGACCGCCGTGCGCTCGGTGAACCACGCAATCAGCCGCCCGTCACGAACCAGTACCACCGCCTCCCGCAGCGCCGCGTGGCTGCCGAGCGCGGCTTCGATTTCACCGAGTTCGATACGCACGCCACGCAGTTTGACCTGATCATCGTTGCGCCCCAGGTACTCGAGGTTGCCGTCGGCCAGCCAACGCGCCTGATCGCCGGTACGGTACATGCGCGCCTGCGGCTCGTCGCTGAACGGATCGAACAGGAACTGCGCAGCGCTCAGCTCGGGGCGATTCAGATAGCCGCGCGCCACGCCGGCACCGCCAACATACAACTCGCCCGCCACTCCCACCGGCACCGGGTGCTGCTCAGCGTCCAGCACATAGACTTTGGCGTTGGCAATCGGGCGGCCGATATGCAGCGGCTGTTCCGGTTCGACCCGGCCCGAGGTGGCGACCACCGTCGCTTCAGTCGGGCCATAGTTGTTGATCACCTCGAAGGTTTGCGCACGGTTGAACTGACGCAGTCGGTCGCCGCCAATCAGCAGCGTGCGCAAGGTCGGGTGCTGCAATTGCCGGCTGAACGCGTATTCGGCCACCGGCGTCGGCAGGAAGCTGACCTGCAACGGCTGCGCGCACCACCAGTCGAGCAACTCGTCGAGGTGCTCGTTGCAGATCGACGGCGGAGGCAAGTGCAAGGTCGCGCCAACACACAGCGCCGGCCAGACTTCCCAGGCCATCGCATCGAAACCGAAGCCGGCGACACTCGCGGTCTGGCTGCCGGCCTGCAAGTCGAAAGCTTCGGCGTGCCAGTGCACAAGGTTTTCCAAGGTCGCATGCTCGACCATCACCCCTTTCGGCTGGCCGGTGGAGCCGGAGGTGTAGATCACGTACGCCAGATGGTTCGGCGTCAATGCCGGCACCTGCGGATTCGCATCCGAGAGGTGCTGCCAGAGGTCGTTGTCCAGATCGATGACCGGCACGCCACCGAGCAGATCGCGAGTCGAGGCCTGCGCCACGACCGCCACCGGGGCGCAGTCCTGCAACAGGTAGGCGATGCGTTCCGGCGGATACGCCGGATCGACCGGCACATAACCGGCGCCGGCCTTGAGGATCGCCAGCAGCGCCACCAGCATGTCCGGACTGCGCCGGGCGCACAGGGCGACCCGGTCATCGGGCTGCACGCCAAGGCCTATCAGGTGATGCGCCAGACGATTGGCCCGCTGATTGAGTTCGCCATAGCGCAACTGCTGCGCACCTTGCACCGCCGCCAACGCTGCAGGGTGCGCGGCCGCCCGGGCCTCGAACAAACGCTGCACGGTTTGTGCCGGCGGGAAGTCGCGACCGCTGATGTTAAAGCCGACCAGGACCCGCTGCCGTTCGCTCGGCGACAGCACCGAGATCTGCCGCAGTGGCGTGGCTGGCGTGTGTTCCAGGGCTGTCAGCAAGTTGTGCAGCGCGGTTTGCAGGTAATCGCAGACCCGCGCGCCATCCACTTGCGGCACCGCCTGCACGCTCAGGCGGAAACCGGTGCCGAGGTCGTCGACGCTGACCACCAGCGGATAGTTGCTGCGCTCGCGGGAGCTGAGAATCTCGATCCCGTCCCAGGCCACGCCTGCCGGCTCCGCCGCGCTGTGACGGTAGTTGAGCAAGCTGCTGAACAGCGGCAGCGACGCCGCCACACCGCTGCAACGCTGGGCCAGCGACAGCGAGGCCTGCTCATGCGCCAGCAATTGCGCCAGACGCTCATGAGTAGCGCGCACGCCTTGCTCTACCGAGGTAGCGCCAACACTGACCCGCAACGGCAAGGTGTTGATGAACATGCCGAGTGCCCGGTCGGCGCCCTCGCCGCCCTGCATGCGCCCGAGCAGCACGGTGCCGAATACCACATCCTCACGGCCCGAGACCTTTGCCAGCACCTGACCCCAGGCCTGGTGCACCAGACTCGCGGCGCTGATGCCGAGGCGCCGCGCCTGTTCGCGCAAGCGTTGGGCCACACTCGAATCCAGCGCTTGCGCGCTCTCGACGCTGCTGCTGCCATCGCCATGCACGTCCTGCACACCGAAGGCCACGGTCGGCTCGTCGATGTCGCCGAGCATGTCGCGGAAGAACGCTTCGTGCGCTTGGGTATCGGCATGCTGTTGCGCCTGCGCCACGTAGTTGCGGTACTGCACCGGCGCCGGCAGATCGGCACTGCTCGGTTGCAGGCTGTCGTTCATTTCCGCGAGCAGCACTTCCAGTGCGGTGTGGTCGAGGACGATGTGGTGCAGCGACAGGATGCCGACCCAGCGCTGCTGTGCACGGTCTTCGGTGTAGGCCAGACGCATCAGCGGCGCGCGGCGCAGGTCGAGGCGGTAGTGCCGTGGATCGAACCGCGCCTGCATCTGCTCCAGCACATCGCCTTCCAGCAGGTCGGCATCGATCCGCTCCAGTGCCAGCGGCGCCTCGCGCCAGACCACTTGCACCGGCTCCTCAAGCCCTTCCCAGAACACGCTGGTGCGCAGAATGTCGTGGCGCGCGATCACCGCATTCAACGCACGGACGAAGGCCTTGATCTGCGCCAGTCCGGCGAAGGCGAATTGCGCCTGCAACACGTAGGGGTCACCGGTGCTGGTCGCCAGATGGTGGTAGAGAATCCCCGCCTGCAACGGTGCCAGGCCGTAAATGTCCTGCACATTGCCGACGCCGCCGGGCACGCTGGCGACCACGCGGTCGATGGCGGCCTGATCCAGCGTGGCCAGCGGCAGCATGTCCGGGGTGATCCGCGTGCAATCGGCGGCAATCAGATTGTCCGGCACCCGCAGGGCGTGACTGTGACTCAGGGTCGCCGCCAGCGCCGCGACGCTCGGCTGGCCGAACAGCACGCGCACGTCGCACTGCAAGTCGTGCTGGCGCATGCGTTCGATCAGTTTCACCGCCAACAGCGAATGGCCGCCGAGTTCGAAGAAATTGTCGTGCCGCCCGACCTGCTCGACACCGAGCAGGCTCTGCCAGATGCCGGCGATCAGGATTTCCACTGGCCCCACGGGGGCTTCGAAACCGCGACGGACGAACGCGTCGCTGTCCGGTTGTGGCAGGGATTTGCGATCAAGCTTGCCGTTGTTGGTCAGCGGTATGGCGTCGAGGCGCACAAAGGCGCTCGGCACCATGTAGTCGGCCAGCGATTGCAACAACGCGTCGCGCAGTTGCGCGGCGCTCGGTTCAGTGCCTTCGGCGGCCAGCCAGTAGGCGACCAGACGCTTGTCACCGGGACTGTCTTCACGAGCGATTACCAGCGCTTCGCGCACACCGGCGCAGGCGGCGAGGCGAGCTTCAATTTCACCGAGCTCAATGCGGAAACCCCCGGATCTTCACTTGATCGTCGTTGCGCCCCAGGTAGTCGAGGCTGCCATCCGCTGACCAGCGCGCCAGGTCACCGGTCTTGTACAGGCGCGCTGCAGCACGGCCGCTGAACGGGTCGGCAATGAAGCGCTCGGCGGTCAGCGCCTCGCGGTTGAGGTAGCCGCGGGCAACCCCGGCGCCACCGACGTACAACTCGCCGATCACGCCGACCGGCACCGGTTCGCGCTGCGCGTCGAGCACGTACAGCTGCAGGTCGGGAATGCCCACACCGATCGGGCTGCGCCCGACCAGTTGCGCGTCCGCGGCTTCCAGTGGGCGATAGGTCACGTGCACCGTGGTTTCAGTGATGCCGTACATGTTCACCAGCCGCGTACCGGCATTGCCGACCCGCGCGTACCACGGTTTGAGCAGGCCCGGCTCCAGGGCTTCGCCGCCGAAGATCACCTCGCGCAGCGAATGCTGCAACGGGCTGCGGCCCTGCGCGGCGATCAACTGGCGGAAGGCGCTCGGCGTTTGATTGAGCACGGTGACGCCACTGCGGCACAGCAGCGCATAGCAGTCGTCCGGCGAGCGGCTGACGGCCTGCGGCACCAGCAGCAACTGGCCGCCGAACGCCAGCGCGCCCCAGATTTCCCACACCGAGAAATCGAAGGCGAAGGAATGGAACAGCGCCCACACATCTTGCGGGTTGAAGTTGAACCAGTCGTGGGTCGCCGAAAACAGGCGCACCACGTTGCGGTGTTCGACCATCACGCCTTTGGGCAGCCCGGTGGAACCCGAGGTGTAGATCACGTAGGCGAGATGACTCGGGCTCAGCCCGGGAATCTGCGGATTGCTGCCGAGTTCAGCCTGCAACTGCACATTGTCCAGATCGATGCTCGGCACGTTGAGCGCGCCAACCCGGTCCAGCGTATCGGCCTGGGTCAGCACCGCCACCGGGGCGCTGTCCTGCAGGGTGTAGGCGATGCGCTCCAGCGGATACGCCGGGTCGATCGGCACGTAACCGGCGCCCGCCTTGAGGATACCGAGCAGGCCGATGATCATCTGCGGGCCGCGCTCGACGCAGATCGCCACGCGTTGATCCGGGCGAATCCCCAGCGCCAGCAGATGATGCGCAAGCTGATTGGCGCGGCGGTTGAGCTCGCCGTAGCTCAGTGTCTGCTCCTCGAACAGCAGCGCTGTGGCCTCCGGGCGTGCCGCCGCATGCGCTTCGAACTGCTGATGGATCAACGGCGTTTGCGGGAACTGCGGCAACGGCGAGTTGACTCCGTGCAGCAGGTATTCGCGCTCGGCGGCCGGCAGGATATTCAGGAGTTGCAGTGGTGCATCCGGGGTCGATTGCAAGGCCTGCAGCAGGCTATACAACGCGGTGTGCAGGTAAGCGGCGATGCGTTCGGCGCCCAGCGCCGCATCCGCCAGCGCGGTGATGCGCAAGTCTTCGCCGAGGTCGTCGATGTTGATCGTCAGCGGGTAGTTGGTGCGCTCGCGGGCGCCCAGCACTTGCACGCCAGGGGCCAGTTCGCTGACCTCGGCGATCTCTTCGCTGCTGCTGTGGCGATAGTTGAGGATCGCGCTGAACAACGGCGTCGGCACCGCCACCGCACTGCAACGTTGGGCCAGGGCCAGCGAGGTCTGTTCATGGCCGAGCAACGCGGTCAGGCGTCGATGGGTGGCCAGCACCCCGGCGCGCACGCCGTCCTGCCCGACATCCACCCGCAGCGGCAAGGTGTTGATGAACATCCCCAGCGCCTGTTCGCCGCCCTCACCCGCCTCCATCCGCCCCAGCAGCACGGTGCCGAACACCACCGCCGTGCGCCCGGACAATTGGCCGAGCACGCGTGCCAGCGCCAGGTGCATCAGGCTGGCGACGCTGACGCCGAGCTGACGCGCCTGGCCGCGCAGTGGCCGGCTCAAATCGGCGTCGAGCATCAGCACGGCTTCTTCGATGTCCTGGCCGTCGCCCTGCACGTCCTGCAGACCACAAGGCAAGGTCGGCTCGTCGATATCGGCGAGCATCTCGCGGAAAAACGCTTCGTGAACCTGCTCGTCCAGACGCAGACGGGCTTTGGCCAGATGATCACGGTACGGCACCGGCGGCCCGACCCGCGCAGTCTGGCCGAGCAGGTGCGCGCGGGTTTCGCGGCGCACCACATCGAGCGCGACGTGATCCATGATCAGGTGATGGAACAGCAACAGCGCGACCACGCGCCCATTGGCCGGATCCATGGCGTACACCAGACGCAGCAGCGGCGCCTGCCGGATGTCGAGGCGGAAGAACCGTGGGTCGTGGCGCTCCAGCAGTTGCATCAGGACATCCGCGCCCGGGTCGAGGGCGATTTCCTCGCAGTGCAGACGAGCCTGCCGCTGCACCACTTGCAACGGTTCGTCCAGACGCTCCCAGACAAACGAAGTGCGCAGGATATCGTGGCGTTCGATCATCCACTGCAACGCCTCGGCGAAGGCTTCCAGCCGTTCGCGGCTGTCGAAGGCGAACCGCGCTTGTGACACGTAAGGATCGCCGGCGGGTGCCGACAGGTGCAGGTAGAGCATGCCTTCCTGCAACGGCGCCAGCGGGTAAATGTCCTGCAAGTTGGCGGCGCCACCGGGCACCTTGGCCACCAGCCGGTCGATGGTCGGCTGATCCAGGGTCACCAGCGGCAGCATGTCCGGGGTGATGCGAAACGCCGGGCTCAGCCAGTCGCCACCATGACGGGCGACCAGTTCCAGCAGCTGCGCCTTGTGTTCGCTGAGGCTGTCCCACAACGCATCGTCCAGCGCGTCGTCGCTGCCCAGAATGACCAGGTCTTCATCTTCCTGTTGAAGGCGGATCGCATGGGTGGAAAGAACAGCCATCAGTTCGCTGAAATGCATGGGATAACCTGCTGTAAATACGAGAAAAAGGAGCGCGCAGCCGCGAGTCCGTGCCTGCTGCGCGCAGCCTGGAAAAGCTAAAACATCGGGGCTTACGGGGCTGACATGGGGAAGCGGGGACAAGCCGCCGGCTCGGGCGCCGCAATCCCCCCTGTAGGAGCTGCCGCAGGCTGCGATCTTTTGATCTTG
>NZ_JABULD010000637.1:0-1669 GCF_014060985.1 Pseudomonas sp. MD195_PC81_125 | reverse complement strand
TCCCACATTGGAATGCGTTCGACTGTGGGAGCGAGCCTGCTCGCGAAGAGGCCCGCACTGGCTAGCCTTTCCATCTGATCCATACTTGCTCCACAGCCAACGGAGGACAGGCTCATGCACCGCAGCGACGTTCTGATCATCGGCGCCGGCCCGACCGGTCTGGTGCTGGCTCTGTGGCTGAGCAAACTGGGCGTGCGCGTGCGCATCATCGACAAGACCTCCGCGCCCGGCACCACCTCGCGGGCGCTGGCGGTGCAGGCGCGCACGCTGGAGTTGTATCGTCAGCTGGATCTGGCCGACACCGTGGTGCGCAACGGGCACAAGGTCGCGGCGGCGCATTTCTGGGTCAAGGGCAAACCGGTTGCGCAGTTGCCGCTGCAGCGCATCGGCGAAGGCCTGACGCCCTACTCGTTCATCGAAATCTTTCCCCAGGACCAGCACGAACGGCTGCTGCTCGAACGCCTCGAAGACTATGACGTGGTGGTTGAGCGCAACACCGAACTCGAAAGTTTTGAAGAACTCGGCGACGGCCTCACCGCGCATCTGCGCTTGCCCGACGGGCAGCAGGAAATCTGTCAGGCATGCTTTCTCGCGGGCTGCGATGGCGCGCGTTCGGTGGTGCGCAAAACCCTCGACACCGGTTTCCCGGGCGGCACCTATCAGCAGATTTTTTACGTCGCGGATGTGCAGGCCAGCGGCCCGGCGCTTAACGGTGATTTGCACCTGGATCTGGACGAAGCGGATTTTCTCGCCGTCTTCCCGTTGGCCGGCGAAGGCCGTGCGCGTTTGATCGGCACGGTGCGCGATGAACGTGCCGATCGCGCCGAAACCCCTGCAATTCGCCGACGTCAGCCACCGCGCCATCGAACACCTGAACGTACACATCGACGAGGTCAACTGGTTCTCCACCTACCGTGTGCATCACCGCGTGGCCGAGCATTTTCGCAGCGGTCGGGCGTTTCTGCTCGGTGACGCGGCGCACGTGCACAGCCCCGCCGGCGGCCAGGGCATGAACACCGGGATTGGCGATGCAATCAACCTGGCGTGGAAACTCGCCGCCGTGCTCAACGGCAGCGCCACGGCGCAACTGCTCGACACTTACGAAACCGAGCGTATCGCGTTCGCCCGCCGATTGGTGTCGACCACCGACAAAGTATTCACGTTCGTCACCGCCGAGGGGCGCATCGCCGATCTGCTGCGCACGCGCCTCGCACCGTTTCTGATCCCGAAAATGGCCACGTTCGACGCCAGCCGCGAATTCCTCTTTCGCACCGTCTCGCAAGTCACCCTCAACTATCGCGGCATGCCGCTGAGCCAGGGCAGCGCCGGCCACGTCCACGGCGGCGACCGCCTGCCGTGGGCGCATGATGGTGAAGGCGATAATTACGAGCCGCTACGCCAGCCCTGCTGGCAGGTGCATGTGTACGGCGACACCAGCGACGAGATGATCGCCTGGTGCCACGAACATCATTTGCCGCTGCACGTGTTCGATTGGCGCCCGGCGTTTGACACGGCGGGGTTGGGGCGTAACGGGTTTTATTTGCTGCGCCCGGATACCTATGTGGCGATTGCCGACAACAGTGCGGATCCGAAGGTGATCGAGCGGTATTTCCGCGATCACGGCATCCGGCCCTACTTCAACTGCCCCTGACCCAAGAACACCCTGAAT
>NZ_JABULD010000056.1:0-1598 GCF_014060985.1 Pseudomonas sp. MD195_PC81_125 | reverse complement strand
GGAGCTGCCGAAGGCTGCGATCTTTTGATCTTGAAGTGAATATCTCGCTAGCGAGACTCAATCTCTTTATTGAGACTCTGCGATGCCCAAGGCCAGCATCTTCTTGTACAGCGTCGACCGCCCCAGCCCCAGACGAGCCGCCGCCTCCGGCACCTTGCCCGCACATTGCGCGAGCGCCGACTGGATCAATTGCCGGTCAAACCGCTGCCGCGCCTGGGCAAAACTCTCTTCCGCCAACGGCTCCAGCGTCGGCACCGATGGGCGCTCCACCGGGGTAAAGGTGCCAATGGCCGCGCGAATATCCTCGTCGGTGAGGACCAGGTCATCGCTGAGCAGCGCTGCGCGTTCCAGCACGTTGCGCAATTCACGAATGTTTCCCGGCCACGCATGTTGTCCAAGCAACTCCAGCGCTGTACGGCTCAGCTCATGCTGGCTGCGTAACTCTTCAAGGATCGCTTCGCTGAGCGCCGGCAAGTCATCGAGACGTTCGCGCAGCGGCGGAACATGGATCGGTAGCACATTGAGGCGGTAATACAGGTCGGCGCGGAACTCACCGCGCTTGATCGCCGCTTGCAGATCGGTCGACGTCGCTGCGATCACCCGTACATCGCTCTGGATCACGTCGTTGGAGCCAACCGGTTCGAATTCCTTTTCCTGCAATACCCGCAGCAGTTTGCTTTGCAGCGGTAACGGCATGTCGCCAATCTCGTCGAGAAACAGCGTCCCGCCCTGAGCAATCTGCAACTTGCCGGTACGCCCCTTGCGATCAGCGCCGGTAAACGCGCCAGGCGCAGTGCCGAAGAACTCGGCTTCCAGCAGCGCTTCGGGAATCGCCGCGCTGTTGATGCTGACGAACGCCTTGTGCGCCCGGGGCGAGGCGCTGTGAATCGCCTGGGCCAGCAGCTCTTTACCTGTGCCGGTCTCACCGAGCAGCAACACCGGGGATTCGGCGCTGGCACTGCGCCGGGCGCGGCGTTTGACGTCGAGGCTGGCGCTGCTGGTGCCGATGAAATGGGCGAAGTTGTATTTGGTCTGCCGGGCCCGCAGCAGCGAGCGGGTCGAGGCCAGCTCTTCCTGCATGCTCAGGTAGCGCTTGAGCATCGGCGACAGCGTGCGCAACTCATCGAACAGGGCAAAACCGATAGCGCCAATCACCGCGCCGGCGTCGTCGTGGATCGGCAGGCGCATGACCACCAACGGCTCTTTTGGCGTGTCCTGCATGTCCAGCAGAATGGGGCGGCCGGTACGCACCACTTCACGCAGCAGGCTGCCGGGGATCACGCTTTCGCAGGGTTTGCCGATGGCTTTTTTCGCCGACTCCAGCCCAAAACGCCGGGCATAGCGCTCGTTCATCCAGACGATGTTGGCATCGCGATCGACAATCACCGTGCCTTCGCTGGACTGCTCGATGATCTCGAACAGCGAGCGGATCGCCAGCGTGCGCACGCGTTGGTAGTCCTTGAGGCTTTCGGTGGTGTTCATGCGTGGTTTGATCCGGAGTTTGGGTTGTCTGTTCGGGCCTCTTCGCTGGCAAGCCAGCTCCCACAGGTTTCTCTGGGGTACCCCATATTTGGGTACAACCCGAATCCCTGTGGGAG
>NZ_JABULD010000667.1:0-1124 GCF_014060985.1 Pseudomonas sp. MD195_PC81_125 | reverse complement strand
ATCACTGCATTCATTTCATTACCTCAAAAACACGGCGATGACATCACCACCGCCAGACAGGATGAGTCCGCCAACGGTTAACCGGCGGATTGGCAAAGAGGGTCTTATTAGAAGGGCGCGCACTGTGCCGCAGAGTGGCGATGGTGTCAAAGCAACCGAATGCAACAACCGATGAACCACCCTGTAGGAGCTGCCGAAGGTGCGATCTTTTGATCTTGTTTTTTAAAAAACAAACATCAAAAAGATCGCASCTGCGGCAGCTCCTACAGAGGACCGGGCAGTTAGTTCGGGATGCGGCGGCCGTCCAGGACTCGGTTGACCATCAGTTCACTGAGCATGATCACCTGATGCAGCATCAGCATCGCCCGGCGCTGTCGGTGGTCGACGACGTCGCCAATATCGCGGGCCATATCGCTGGCGGCGGCTAACGATTCGCAGGCTTCGACGAGCAAGGTTTCCTCGTCCACGGTGGGGTCGATGAGGAAGATTCTGTTGGATTTGCTTGAGGGTGTTGAAGGGATCGAGATCTTCAGGGCGCCGGGGTTGAGGTAGAAGTTGATGGCGCGGGCGGTGGCCGCTTTTACCTTCTGCGGGTCGAGGGCTGGGTCGTACGGGATAGAGGTGTCCGGGGGGTTGGGTGTGGCTTTGAACATGGATGTACTCCTATTGCAGTTATTCAGGAGCCATCACTCTCGCTACCAAACGAGGGGTGGTGGCCATACGCGGGTTGGTAGACCGGCTGCAATAGGAACCCGGCGCTCACGAGTGAGCCCCACGCATGACCACCATAAAACCGAGCCCCGCAAAGGGACTGCATAGGTGTTGCCATACAGCTATTACAGACGGGCTACCAAACCCGATCACTGATTTTCAGTGACCGGGAAACGATATAGCCCGCCCCATAGCCGTGTAAGCCGGCGGATTCTGGCGTACGCGTAGGTAACGGCGCAAGGCGTTGTAGCCGGTATGGCGTTACGGTTCGTGTACTTTAAACGTGGTTGCGGGGTTATGTTTATGTGCGGCGTTTGCTCTGTTGTTTTGATTTTGTCTGGCAGGACGCTTTCGCGAGCAGGCTCGCTCCCACAGTTGGAATGAGTGCATTCAGTTGGGAGGTTGGTCGGCTT
>NZ_JABULD010000767.1:0-776 GCF_014060985.1 Pseudomonas sp. MD195_PC81_125 | reverse complement strand
CTCCCGCCGATTTGAGCTATACAGAGACAGCGCTCGATAGTGGCTATCTGCTGTCGCCCTGCGCCTGCCAATAAAAACAAGAAAAACCAAGGGAGACTTCCAGTGAAGAGCTTGCTCTATCCCGCCGTCTCGCTGATGAACCGTCTGAGCTTCGGCATGAAGTTCAGCCTGATCAGCGTGCTGTTCCTGGTGCCGATGCTGGTGACCAATTTCTATCTGGTGCGCGATTCCTACCGCGAATTCCAGGGCACCCGGGTCGAATTGCAGAGCCTCGATCTGCTGGGCAGCAGCCTGAGCCTGCGCCGGGATCTGGAAACGCTGAATAATCTGGTGCAGATCAACGTTGTCCTCGGGCAGTCCGGCAAGGCCGACAACCTCGAGGCGCAGATCAGCAGCCTGGAGCAAGCCGTGCTGGCGCGCTTGCAAGGTCTGCAGGCGATGACCGACGATCCCGAGCAGGCCAAACTGTTCGACGGCAAACGCGACGAAATGATCAGCGCGTTCAAGGCTCAACAGGCGGAAAGCTCCCTGCAAAGCAAAAGCGCGATGATCGGCAAATTGCTTGGTAATGCGCAGATATTCAGCCAGATCATCGCCAGTCAGGCCGGGCTGAGCCGCGACAACCAGAGCGACATCCGCCAGCTCAGCGAATTGCTCACCAACATTACCCCAGGCGTCACCCAAACCCTCGGCGAAGGCCGGGCCATCGGCTCGTATTCGTTGGGGCAGGGCTTTCTCAACAGCTCGTCGAGTACCCGTTTCGACGAGTTGCTGGC
>NZ_JABULD010000766.1:0-1360 GCF_014060985.1 Pseudomonas sp. MD195_PC81_125 | reverse complement strand
CAGATATCAAATACCGCAATACTAATGAAACCATCACCCAGCTCGGAGCAACAATTGATGTTGGACGGGATCTGACGCTGAAAAGTGGTCGGGATATTGCGGTAATTGCTAGTGATATAACCGCGAAGCGTGATTTATCCATAACCGCTACTGACAATATGCTCATATCCTCCGCGGCTGACGAGAGTCATTCGTACTCCAAAACCAAAAAGGTAACTCGACAGGAGGATCATGTCAGTCAGGTTGCATCCATTATTAATGCTGGTGGCAGCATAACCATGAATGCGGGTGAAGACATGACGTTGGTGTCCAGTCGTATTGCTGCGGGTGACGAAGCTTATTTGGTTGCAGGCGGAAATTTGGAGGTTTTGGCTGCTCAAGATAGCGACTATTCGCTGTACGACAAGAAGAAGAAAGGAAGCTTCGGTAGTAGCCAAACCAAGAGAGATGAAGTAACCAGCATACTTAATATCGGTACGGAAATTTCTACGGGAGGAAAGCTCACGCTTTTGAGTGGAGGTGATCAGCGCTATCAGGCAGCCAAGCTGGAAAGTGGTGAAAGCTTGAATTTGGTCAGTGGTGGAAAAATTACGTTTGAAGGCGTGAAAGACCTCCACCAAGAGAGCCATGAAAAAAGTCGAAATAGTATGGCTTGGAGCTCCTCCAAAGGCAGGGGAACGACTGATGAGACTCTGCGCCAAACGGAGCTCTTGGCAAGCGGAGGTTTGGTTATTGATGCTGTTAACGGATTGGATATCGATATAAAGGATGTCAATCAGAATACCGTCAGCCAAACGATTGACGCGATGGTCAAGGCTGATCCAGGTTTGGCTTGGCTCAAAGATGCGGAAAAGCGCGGCGATGTCGATTGGCGCTTGGTAAAAGAAACCCACGACTCCTTTAAATACAGCAATTCAGGAATGGGGCCAGCGGCAATGCTGGCTGTAATTATCATTGTCAGCGTCATCACAGCTGGCGCTGCAAGTACCGCAGTGGCTTCTGTAAGTGGATCTCTGGGTGCAACATCAGCCACCGCAATGGGGAGCACGATGGCAGCAGCAACTGCAACGACTGCTGCCGGGCTGGGTAATATCATTGCATCGGCGGTCCTGACTTCGATGGCAAGTACTGCAGCCGTAAGCACAATTAACAACAAAGGAAATGTTGGCGCTGCGTTCCATGAGGTTTTCTCCTCGGAAAGCCTGAAAGGATATGTGCTTGCTGGTGTAACCGCCGGAATTGCTGCGAAATTCGGATATGTCCCGACCGAGCTTCAATTCGATATACCTGGGGTCGAGTCAGTCGCCACCAAAGCTGTTGCGGATGCTCTCGCTAAAACGGCAATAATGGGGGGCAGCCT
>NZ_JABULD010000073.1:0-4267 GCF_014060985.1 Pseudomonas sp. MD195_PC81_125 | reverse complement strand
GAGCTGCAACTGGTGTGGCCGACGCTGGCGCGGGCTGTCGGCGGCGGGCGAACGCATCGTGCTGGTGGCGCCACCGTTCGTACCGTACCCGCAGGCGTGGGCGAACGCCGGGGTCGATCTGCGGCAGTTGTCGGTAATCCAGGCCAGCGAACGCGATGCCTTGTGGGCGGCGGAACAATGCCTGCGTTCGGGCAGTTGCGGCGCGGTGCTGTGCTGGCCGCACAAGGCCGATGACCGCGCGTTGCGGCGCTTGCAGGTAGCGGCGGAAACCGGCCAGACCCTGGCGTTTGCCTGGCGTGCGCTGAGCGAGGCGGTTAACCCGTCGCCGGCGGCGTTGCGCATTGCCATCGATGCCAGACCGGCCCAGTTGCGCGTGCTCAAATGCCGGGGCGGACTGGCGCGCACGGCGCCGATTGCGTTTGTCGTGGGGCACTGAGGTCGTCATGCGCTGGGTGTGTATTCTGTTCCCGCAATTGGCCCTCGACGCGGTGTTGCGTCAGCGTGCCGATCCTGCTGAGCCGTTGGTGCTGCTCAGCGGCCCGGCCCAGCGCCGGGTGCTGCAAGCGGTCAATCCGGCGGCGCGCCAGCTCGGGCTGCGTGCCGGCCAGTCGATGACCGCCGCACAAGCCTTGTGCAAAGGCTTTGCCACGGCCGATTACGACCTTGCCGAGGTCGAGCACTGGCAGCAATTTCTCGCGGCATGGGCTTATCGGTTCAGCGCCCAGGTCAGCGTGCATTACCCGCGTACCGTGGTGTTCGAGATCGAATCCAGTCTGGGCCTGTTCGGTTCCTGGACGCAGTTCGAAGCACGGCTGCGCGAGGAGTTGACCGAGCTGGGTTTCCGCCATCGCATCGTCGCGGCACCGAATCCGGTGGCGGCGCGGGTGCTGGCCAACGCCTACGACGGTCTCGTCGTACCGGACGGTGAAGCCCTGCAACATCACCTCGGGCAGTTGCCCGTCGACCGCGTCGGGCTGGAGCCGCAAGTCGCCACGGCGCTGACGCGCATGGGCGTGCGCCACCTGAGCCAGCTGCAGAGCCTGCCACGTCAGGCCCTGGCCCGGCGTTTCGAAGCGTCGATGCTCAAACACCTCGACACCTTGTTTGGCGCGCGGCCGCTGGCCCTGGCGTTCTACCTGCCGCCGGATCGTTTCGATGTGCGCATCGAACTCAATTTCGATGTGCAGTCGCATCAGGCGCTGCTGTTCCCGTTACGCCGCTTGACCGCTGACCTGTCGGCGTTCCTCTGCGGACGTGACAGCGGCGTGCAGCGTTTCGACCTGCATCTGGAGCACGCCGGGCTGCCGGACACGCTGATCAAGGTCGGCCTGCTCAGCGCCGAGCGCGATCCGGCGATGCTCTTTGAACTGGCCCGCGGGCGACTGGAGCAAGTCCAGGTCGAGGCCCCGGTGCGCGGTTTTCGCCTGCGTGCCGAAGACCTGCCGAGTTTTGTGCCGCAGTTTCAGGAACTGTTCGATGACCGTCCGCAACAGACCTTGCCCTGGGAACAGTTGCGCGAACGCCTGCGCGCACGGCTCGGCGATGACGCGGTGCAGGGTTTGCGCTTTCAGGCCGACCACCGCCCCGAATGTGCCTGGCAGAACGGCGTCGACAAGCAGCGTTGCAGCGGTTTGCCGAGTGTGCAGCGTCCGGGCTGGTTGCTCGGCGAACCGCAAAGCGTGCCCGAAGGTTCGGCGCGAATCCTCATGGGGCCGGAGCGCATCGAGTCCGGCTGGTGGGACGGTGACGACGTGCGCCGCGATTACTACCTGATCCAGAACCGCGCCGGTCAGCAGGGCTGGGCCTATCGAGCCGTGGGTGAGGGCGGGCCGTTGTGGCTGCAGGGCTGGTTTGCATGAGCGATGGTTATGCCGAACTGCATTGCCTGTCGAACTTCAGTTTCCAGCGCGGTGCCTCCAGCGCCCTTGAACTGTTCCAGCGAGCAAAAAAACACGGTTATCAGGCGCTGGCGATCACCGACGAGTGCACGCTGGCCGGGATCGTCCGCGCCTGGCAAGCGGCGAAATCAGTGGAACTGCCGCTGGTCATCGGCAGCGAAGTGCGCATCGATAACGGTCCGAAACTGCTGCTGTTGGTAGAGAATCTGGCGGGCTATCAGACCTTGTGCGGCTTGATTACCCAGGCTCGGCGGCGCACGCAGAAGGGCCAGTACCAGGTGCTGCGTGAGGATTTCAGCGAGCCGCTGCCGGGACTGTTCATCGTGTGGGTGCCGGACAGCGTCGATGACGTGCAAGAGGGGCGCTGGCTGAAACAGGCTTTCGGCGCGCGCCTGTATCTGGCGGTGCAGTTGCATCGCGGTCAGGATGATCAGCGGCGGCTGGCGGCGCTGCTGAGTCTGGCCGAGCAGCTGCAGATTGCCGCCGTGGCCAGCGGTGATGTGCACATGCACGCCCCGTGGCCGGCGCGCTTTGCAGGACACCATGACTGCGATCCGCCATCACGTCCCGGTGGCCGAGGCCGGGTTGCGCCTGCATCCCAACGGCGAGCGCCATCTGCGCAGCCTCGAGGTGTTGCGCGAGCTGTATCCGCAAGCGTTGCTCGACGCCTCGGTGCAACTGGCGCGGCGCTGCACCTTCGATCTTGGCGAGTTGCGCTATGAGTATCCGAGAGAGCTGGTGCCAGAGGGACACACCGGTAGTTCCTGGTTGCGGCAACTGACCGAAGAAGGCATTGCCTGGCGCTGGCCGCAAGGACCACAGGCCAAAGTGCTCAAGCAAATTGATGACGAGCTGAAACTGATCGCCGAACTCGGCTACGAAAGCTACTTCCTCACCGTGCACGACGTGGTGCGCTTTGCCCGCGGGCAAAGGATTCTCTGTCAGGGCCGCGGCTCGGCGGCCAACTCGGCGGTGTGTTTTGCCTTGGGCATCACCGAGATCGACCCGGATCGCACCACGCTGCTGTTCGAACGCTTCATGTCCAAGGAGCGCAACGAGCCGCCGGACATTGATGTGGATTTCGAGCACGAGCGCCGCGAAGAAGTCCTGCAATACGTGTTTCGCCGATATGGTCGCCAGCGGGCAGCGCTGACGGCGGTGGTCAGTACTTACCACGCCGCCGGTGCGGTGCGCGATGTAGCCAAGGCCTTGGGCTTGCCGCCGGATCAGATCAATGCGCTGGCCGATTGCTGCGGTCACTGGAGCGATGAAACACCGCCGCTGGCACGCTTGCTCGAAGGCGGCTTCGATCCCGACAGCCCGGTACTGCGCCGGGTGCTGAGCCTGACCGGGCAACTGATCGGCTTCCCCCGGCACCTGTCGCAGCACCCCGGCGGTTTCGTGATTTCCGAACAGCCGCTGGACACGCTGGTGCCGGTGGAAAACGCGGCCATGGCCGAGCGCACGATCATTCAGTGGGACAAGGACGACCTCGACGCGGTCGGGCTGCTCAAGGTCGATATCCTCGCCCTCGGCATGCTCAGTGCGATCCGTCGCTGCTTCGACTTGCTGCGTCGGCATCGGCATCTGGATCTGAGCCTGGCGACGATTCCCGCAGAAGACAAACCGACCTACGAGATGATCAGCCGCGCCGACACCATCGGCGTGTTCCAGATCGAATCGCGGGCGCAGATGTCGATGCTGCCGCGCCTGAAGCCGACGAAGTTCTACGACCTGGTGATTGAGGTCGCCATCGTCCGCCCGGGGCCGATTCAGGGCGGGATGGTTCATCCGTACCTGCGTCGCCGGAACAAGGAAGAGCCGGAAACCTATCCCTCACCGGAACTGGAAGTGGTGCTCAAGCGCACCCTCGGCGTGCCGCTGTTTCAGGAACAGGTGATGCAGATCGCCATCGTCGCCGCCGACTACAGCCCCGGTGAGGCCGATCAGTTACGTCGCTCGATGGCCGCGTGGAAACGCCACGGCGGGCTGGAGCCGCACAAGGAGCGTCTGGCTGCCGGGATGAAGAAAAACGGCTACAGCCCGGAGTTCGCCGCGCAGATCTTCGAGCAGATCAAGGGGTTCGGCAGTTACGGGTTTCCCGAATCCCACGCTGCCAGTTTCGCCTTGCTGACCTACGCCAGTTGCTGGCTCAAGTGCCACGAACCGGCAGCCTTCGCCTGTGCGCTGATCAATAGCTGGCCGATGGGTTTCTACAGCCCGGATCAGATCCTTCAGGACGCGCGCCGCCATCAATTGCAGATCCGTCCGGTGGACGTGCGTGCCAGCGACTGGGATTGCAGCCTGGAACCGATCAGCGGCGCGCCAACCGGCGATCCGCATGGGCCTGCGGATGATCAAGGGCTTTC
>NZ_JABULD010000582.1:0-18654 GCF_014060985.1 Pseudomonas sp. MD195_PC81_125 | reverse complement strand
CTACAGAGTCGAAACACCTGTAGGAGCTGCCGAAGGCTCGGGCCGCGATCGGACGATCTTTTGACTTTAAACCTTGCCCGGCCAGGCGCTGACGAATTCGGCCAGATCAACCTTCTCGGCAACACGCGGCTCTTTCTGCGGCGTGCCGAGGTACAGGAAGGCAATCACCTGCTCGCCTTCAGCCAGGCCCAGCCCCTTGGCCACATGCGCCGAATAGGCCAGATCACCGGTACGCCACACCGCACCAATCCCCTGCGCATAGGCCGCCAGCAGAATTCCGTGCGCCGCACACCCCGCCGCCAGCAACTGCTCGGCCTTCGGATACTTGACATGTTCCTGCAGTTTCGCGATCACCACGACCACCAGCGGCGCCCGCAGCGGGCCGTTGCGCGCCTTGTCGATCATCGCTTCAGTGACTTCACCTTCCTGCATCTGCGCCGCTTCGGCCAGCAACTCGCCCATTTGCTCGCGCGCCGCCCCTTCGACGGTGAGGAAACGATACGGCTGCAGATGGCCGTGATCCGGCGCACGCAGGGCCGCACCGAACAGCGCTTCGCGCTGCTGCGCGGTGGGGGCCGGTTCGACCAGGCGTGGAACGGAAACACGGTTGAGCAACGCGTCGAGAGCCTGCATCGGCCACCTCCTGAGAAAAATGTGCGGCTATTCTAGCTTCATCTGCCAACGGGATGCCGGTTTACATGCCCTGCCTCACGGGTAGAATGGCGCCCTTCCCACTTCAGCCCGAGCGGACTTCATGGCGTTGCCGACCTTACGGATCATTGGTTTCATCATCGGCATCTTCCTGATCACCCTGGCCGTCGCCATGGTCGTGCCCATGGCCACCCTGGTGATTTTCGAGCGCACCAGTGACCTGCCGTCGTTCCTCTGGGCGAGCATGATCACCTTCCTCGCCGGCCTTGCGCTGGTGATTCCCGGACGCCCGGAACACATCCATCTGCGCCCGCGTGACATGTACCTGTTGACGGTCAGCAGCTGGCTGGTGGTGTGCATTTTCGCCGCGCTGCCATTCCTGCTGACTCAGCACATCAGCTACACCGACTCGTTCTTTGAAAGCATGTCCGGCATCACCGCCACCGGCTCAACCGTGCTCAGCGGGCTGGACAGCATGTCGCCGGGAATCCTGATGTGGCGCTCGCTGCTGCACTGGCTCGGCGGTATCGGCTTCATCGGCATGGCGGTGGCGATTCTGCCGCTGCTGCGCATCGGTGGCATGCGCCTGTTCCAGACCGAATCGTCCGACCGTTCAGAAAAGGTCATGCCGCGCTCGCACATGGTGGCGCGCCTGATCGTGGCCGCCTACGTCGGCATCACCATCCTCGGCAGCCTGGCATTCTGGTGGGCCGGAATGAGCCCGTTCGATGCGATCAACCACGCGATGTCGGCGATCTCCACCGGCGGCTTCTCGACCTCCGACCAGTCATTGGCGAAGTGGACACAACCGGCGGTGCACTGGGTCGCGGTGGTGATCATGATTCTCGGCAGCCTGCCATTCACCCTCTATGTCGCGACCATGCGCGGCAATCGCAAGGCATTGATCAAGGATCAGCAGGTGCAGGGCCTGCTCGGCATGTTGCTGGTGACCTGGCTGGTGCTTGGCACCTGGTATTGGTGGACCACCAAGCTGCATTGGCTGGAGGCCCTGCGGCACGTGGCGCTGAACGTGACCTCGGTGGTCACCACCACCGGTTTCGCCCTCGGCGACTACAGCCTGTGGGGCAACTTCTCGCTGATGCTGTTTTTCTATCTGGGCTTTGTCGGCGGCTGCTCCGGTTCGACCGCGGGCGGGATCAAGATCTTCCGTTTCCAGGTCGCCTACATCCTGCTCAAGGCCAACCTTAACCAGTTGATTCACCCGCGCGCGGTGATCAAGCAGAAGTACAACGGTCACCGCCTCGACGAAGAAATCGTGCGTTCGATTCTGACTTTTTCGTTCTTCTTCGCCATCACCATTTGCGTGATCGCCCTGCTGCTGTCGCTGCTCGGCGTGGACTGGATGACTGCGCTGACAGGCGCTGCCAGCACCGTGTCCGGCGTCGGCCCGGGCCTGGGTGAGACCATCGGCCCGGCGGGCAACTTCGCCACCCTGCCGGATGCCGCGAAGTGGATCCTGTCGTTCGGCATGCTGCTCGGCCGACTGGAGATCATTACGGTGTTTGTGCTGTGTATTCCGGCCTTTTGGCGTCACTGACCGGCGCCTGCAACAGCCGCGCCCGGTAATCGCCGGGGCGTGGTGTCAAACCAGCGACGGAAGGCGCGGAAGAAGTTGCTCGGATCGGCAAACCCCAGCAGATACGCAATCTCCAGCAGGGTCATGCTCGGCTGGGCCAGGTATTGCTCGGCGAGTTCGCGGCGGGTGTCGTCGAGCAACTGCTGAAAACTCGTGCCCTCCTCCTGCAACCGCCGCTGCAAGGTGCGCTGCGACAGATGCAGGGTCTGCGCCACCGTATCGCGCTTGGGTTCGCCCTGCGGCAACAAGCGACATAGCACCTGCCGAGCCTTGTGGGTCACGCGGCTTTCAGAGAATCGCGCCAGGTACTCCCCGGCAAACCGGTCGTGCAACAGCGCCATGGCTTCGTTGGCGGTGGGCAGTGGCGCCTCCATGTCGGCCCTTTCGAAAATCAACGCATCGTACGGTGCGTTGAACATCAGCGGCGCATGGAAGGCTTGCCTGTAAGGTTGCAGGTCTGCGGGCTCGTCGCCCTGGAACAGCACTTTGACCGGATGCAGCGTGCGCCCGGTCAACCAGCTGCACAGGCCCAACGCACAGGCCAGCGAGGCTTCGGCGCTCTGTCGGGTCGGTGGCAGGTGATCGCCATGCACCGTCAGAATCAGCGCATAGCCTTCTTCGAGCAGGCGAAAACTCAGGTCGGCACTTTCGGCGATGATCCGCTGATAACGCACCAACCGTTGGAAGCCTTCGGCCAAGGTGTTGCTCGACATCAAGGCATAGCCGGCGACATGGAACGAGGCCGGACGCACCACTTTGCCCATGTTCAAGCCGATCGCCGGGTTGCCGGACAGCTCGACCGCCCGTTGCCAGAGCCGGGTCATGGAATCCTGCGGGAAACGCGCATCCGGATCATCCAGGGCCGCGTAATCGAGCCCCAGTTGCTTGAACAGCACCCGGCAATCCAGGCCGTCCATCTCCAATGCTTTGACAATCCCCATCGCCCAGCTTGCAGAAGTCGTTCGTTCGCTCATGGCGTCATTCTTTTACATGATGGATCACATGTTGCGACCCGATTTGCGAAGGATACTAAAGTGGCGCCCATTGTCACTGGCTGATACCAGTGTTCACTCTAGACTCAAATAGGCTACCCGCCGAACAACTTGCCGTCAGAACAATAACCACAGAGATCGCAGTCGTGGAAAACATCAAGCCATTCAATAGCTTCGCCGAGTTTTATCCGTATTACCTCAGCGAACACGCCAACAGTACCTGCCGCCGATTGCATTTTATCGGCACCACGCTGGTGATTTTCATTCTGGCCATGACCCTCGCCAAGGGCGCCTGGCTACTGTTACTGGCCCTGCCGCTGGCCGGTTACAGCTTTGCCTGGATCGGGCACTTCTTCTTTGAGAAGAACCGTCCGGCGACTTTCCAGCATCCGCTGTACAGCCTGCTCGGCGATTTCGTCATGTACCGCGACATGATCCTCGGCCGCGTGGCGTTCTGAAACCCGACACACCTGGAGGCTTGCCGATGAACGCCAATGCCCGCTTCACCCACATGCAGGATGGCACGCCGGAAGACTGGGCGATCATCGCCGCAGACTTCAGCGCCTACGCCCGGCAATTGCCGTCGCGGATCGTCGCGCACCTGAAGTTGCTGGAAGGTGATTTCGGCGGCTTCCCGGTGGATCGCCTGACCCACTCGCTGCAAACCGCGACCCGCGCCTATCGCGATGGCCGTGACGAGGAGTACGTGGTCTGTGCGCTGCTGCATGACATCGGCGACACCCTCGGCTCCTACAATCACCCGGACATCGCGGCGGCGATTCTCAAACCGTTCGTCAGCGCCGAAAATCTGTGGATGGTCGAGAAGCACGGAATCTTTCAGGGTTACTACTTCTTCCATCACCTGGGCATGGATCGGCACCTGCGCGAGCAATTCGCCGCGCATCCGCAGTACCAGGCGACGGCGGAATTCTGCGCCAGGTACGATGCGGCGGCGTTCGACCCTGACTATGACACGCTGCCGTTAAGCTTCTTTGAGCCAATGATGGAAAGGTTGTTTGCGCATCCGAAGCACTCGATCTACAAGGCCGCGATGGAAGAACACAGCCCGGCCTGAGAACACCACAATTCAAAATGTGGGAGCGAGCCTGCTCGCGAATGCGCAGTGTCAGGCAACACTGCTTTGCCTGATGTAACGCTTTCGCGAGCAGGCTCGCTCCCACACGGGATCTGTGTCGTTCAGGCGAGTTCGGCGACCTTGGCCGCCTTGAGCTGTGCCTCCCGCGCCTGGGCATCTGCCAGGCGATACAACTCGATCGTGCCATCCCAATGCTCGATCAACGCCGTGCACGACTCCACCCAGTCGCCGCAATTGAGGTAGTCCACCTCGCCGACCTTGCGGATCTCGGCGTGGTGAATATGCCCGCAGACCACGCCGTGCAATTCGCGTTTCACACATTCGTGGGCGATCGCTTCTTCGAAGTCGCTGATGAAGCTCACCGCCGTCTTCACCTTGTGTTTCAGGTACGCCGACAACGACCAGTAGCCGTAGCCATAACGGGCACGCCAGTGATTGAGCCAGCGGTTGAGGGTCAGGGTGAATTCGTAGGCCGAGTCGCCGAGAAAGGCCAGCCAGCGGTGATAGCGGGTGATCACGTCAAATTGATCGCCATGGATCACCAGCAAGTGCCGGCCATCCGCCGTGACGTGCACCGCCTCGTCGACCAACTGGATGTTGCCGAGGATCAGCTTCGAATAACGGCGCAGGAATTCGTCGTGGTTGCCGGTGACGTAGATCACCTCGGTGCCGCGCTTGCTCATGGTCAGCAGGCGGCGGATCACGTTGGTGTGCGCCTGTGGCCAGTACATGCCACCGCGCAGCTTCCAGCCGTCGATGATGTCTCCGACCAGGTAGATCTTGTCGGCGTGGTAGCCCTTGAGAAATTGCGACAAGTGCTCGGCCTGGCAGTCCCGTGTGCCCAGATGCACATCGGAAATCCACAAGGTGCGCACCCGTTGTTTACGGCTGGGTCTGGCGAGCTCGGCGCTGGTCATGGGCAACCCTCTGCGATGTTTTCGCCACTGTGCACGCACCGGGTGAATCGACCATGACAGGCAGGCGTCAGTCGTGTGACAGCGCGCAAGCCCGTTGCCCCGGTGTAGACTGGCGCTCACTTCGGAGACCTCTGCCATGCGCCCGATCCTGACTCTGCGCCAATACACCCACGACCTGATCGTCCACAGCCACGACCACGCGCAACTGGTGTTCGGTCTGTCCGGCGCGCTGGATTTCGAAGTCGAGGGTCAGGGCAGCCAGGTGCGTCAGCAGAGTTTCGTGGTCGTCCCCGGCGGCGCGCATCATGCCTGCGGCAGTCCCGATGGCAGCCGTTGTCTGGTACTGGACGTACCCGACGGGCCATGGCTGAACGATTCGCTGGGCGAGCACGCCGACGCCAGTCAGCGCTTGCTCGACCAGCCTGCGCGGTTGTCCCTTGATGCCGGGCAAAGCCAATTGGTCAATTGGCTGGCGAACAGCCCGGTCACGGATCCGCTGATCGCCCAGCAAGGCGCGGTGTTGCTGCTCGCCAGCCTGAATCACGCCAGACCTGCCGAACACTCGGCGCGGCGTCTGCCCTACGCGGCGCTGGATGCGCATATCGAACAATACGCCGCCTACCCGCTGCAAGTGGCCGATCTGGCGCAGATCGCCGGATTGTCCAGCGCCCGGCTGCACGCACGGTTCATGGCGGAATGCGGGCAGACGCCGATGGACTACATTCGCAGCCGGCGGCTGCACAAGGCGGTTTGCCTGCTGCGCGACACGGCGCTGCCCATCGGCGAAATCGCCTGCCGGGTCGGCTACAGTTCGCAAAGTGCGTTCGCGGCGGCGGTATTGCGGGAGTTTGGCGCGTCCCCGGGCCAGTTGCGCCGCGATTCCTGCGACAAAAAACGCTAGTTCGCCGACAGACTTCTGCGCCGCAACACGTTTCAATGTTTGCCCATGCTCCCTGTTGGAGCTGCCGAAGGTGCGATCTTTTGAATTTGACTTTGCAAGATCTTAAGCAAGATCAAAAGATCGCAGCCTGCGGCAGCTCCTGCATTTGAAACCGTGTTCGGATTAAGGATTGCAATGACTCCGCGTACCGCCCTCGGCGCCCTGCATATCGGCGCTCTGATGTTCGGCCTGACCGGTGTGTTCGGCAAACTCGCGGCCGCCTCACCGGCGGTTATCGTCTTCGGACGTGCGGCGTTTGCCGTGCTCGCCCTGGCCTTTTTCGCCCGCTTCGCCAGCCAGCACGGCTGGCAGAAACTGCAGGCGGTCGACTGGCGCCGCCTGGCACTCAGCGGCGTGTTGCTGGCCGGGCACTGGGTGAGTTTTTTCATCGCAGTGAAAGTCGCCGGGGTGGCGATTGCGACCTTGGGCTTCGCGAGTTTCCCGGCGTTCACGGTGATTCTTGAAGGGCTGATTTTCCGCGAACGCATCCGCGCCAATGAAATTGTGCTGGTGGTGCTGGTCAGCGTGGGTCTTGTGCTTGTAACTCCGGCGTTCGATCTGGCCAGCGGCGCCACCACCGGATTGCTCTGGGCGGTGCTGTCGGGCTTGCTGTTCGCCCTGCTGTCGCTGACCAACCGCGCCAGCTCCGGACGTATCCCGGCGGTGCAGGCGGCGCTGTGTCAAAACGTGGTGGTGGCGCTGTGTCTGCTGCCGGTCGCGGCCCCGCAACTGAGCGAAGTACGCGCGATGGACTGGCTGTGGATCGGCCTGCTCGGGGTGTTCTGCACCGGCGTTGCGCACAGCCTGTTTGTCGCCAGCCTCGCGGTGATCAAGGCGCGCACCGCCGCCGTGGTGTTCGCCATGGAGCCGGTCTACGGCATCACCGTCGCCTGGCTGCTGTTCGATGAAAACCCGAGCGTGCGCATGCTGATTGGCGGCGCGCTGATCATCGTCGCCATCGTGGTCTCGGCGCGGATGTCAGGCAGCGCCGACAAGAAAACCGTCGCCGCCGAAGCCGCGTCTCACTGAGTGCGGTCGTTGTGACCGAGGTCGCGCTCAGGGTCGATCTGATCGCGGACTCGCTGCTTGAGCACCTTGGCCTCGGGAAAGCCGCCATCGGCCTTGCGCTCCCAGATCTGCACATCGTCGCAGCTGATGTGAAATACCCCGCCAGTGCCGGGCACCAGAGACACCTTGCCGAGGTCGTCGCCGAAAGTGCTGAGCAGTTCCTGCGCCAGCCACGCGGCGCGCAGCAGCCACTGGCATTGGGTGCAATATGTGATGACGATTTCCGGTTTTGCAGCAGACATGTTCGCTGAAACTCCTGAGACAGGGGGCGCCGCTATAATAGCCGGCTTTATCGCTTGCCCCGAGACTCACCATGCGCCGTTTGCTGTTCTGCCTGTTGCTTGGCTTTCTGCCGTTCTTTATTGATGTCAGCGTGCATGCCACCGAAGCCCCCCGCCCGAAAGTCGGCCTGGTGCTGTCCGGTGGTGCTGCCCGTGGTCTGGCGCACATTGGCGTGCTCAAGGCCCTTGAGGAGCAAGGCATCAAGATCGATGCAATTGCCGGCACCAGCATGGGCGCGGTGGTCGGTGGCCTGTATGCCTCGGGCTACAAGATCGATGAGCTGGAAAAACTCGCGTTGAACATCGACTGGCAACAGGCGCTGTCCGACGCCCCGCCCCGGGAAGACGTGCCGTTTCGCCGCAAACAGGACGACCGCGACTTTCTGGTGAAACAGCAACTGAGTTTCCGCGATGACGGCAGCCTCGGCCTGCCGCTGGGGGTGATTCAGGGCCAGAACCTGGCGCTGATGCTGGAAAGCCTGCTGGCGCATACCAGCGACACCCGCGACTTCGACAAGCTGCCAATCCCGTTCCGCGCGGTCGCCACCGACATCGCCAACGGCGAAAAAGTAGTGTTCCGCAAAGGTCACTTGCCGCAGGTGATCCGCGCCAGCATGTCGATCCCGGCGGTGTTCGCCCCGGTCGAACTGGACGGCCGGCTGCTGGTGGACGGCGGCATGACCGATAACATCCCGCTCGACGTCGCGCGGGAAATGGGCGTCGACGTGGCAATCGTGGTCGACATCGGCACGCCACTGCGCAACCGCAAGCAACTCGCCACCGTGGTTGATGTGCTGAACCAGTCGATCACCCTGATGACCCGGCGCAATTCCGAAGAACAACTGGCCGCCCTCAAACCCGGCGATGTGCTGATCCAGCCAGCGCTGGCGGCGTTTGGCGTCACCGACTTCGGCAAGGCCCAGGAGATGATCGACGCCGGTTACCGCGCCACGCGGATTCTCGACGCCCGCCTCGCTCAGCTCAAACCCCACGAATCTCAAGACGCCGAACTCAATGCGGCCCGCGCCCCGGGCCAGCGCACGCCGATCATTACCGCGATCAAGGTCGAGAACAATTCGAAAGTCGGTGACGACGTGATCCGCTACTACATTCGCCAGCCCATCGGTGAACCATTGGATCTCGGTCGACTGCATTCGGACATGGGCACGCTGTACGGCCTCGATTACTTCGAACAGGTGCAGTACCGCGTGGTGCACAAGGGCCAGGATCACACGCTGGTGATCAGCGCCCGAGGCAAACGCAGCGGTACCGATTACCTGCGGGTCGGCCTGAACCTCTCGGACGACATGCGCGGCGCCAGCGCTTTCAACCTCGGCGCCAGCTATCGGATCAACGGCATCAACCGTCTCGGCGCGGAATGGCTGACCCGGGCGCAGATCGGCGATAAACAGGAGCTGTACACCGAGTTCTATCAACCGCTGGATGTCGGCTCGCGCTACTTCATCGCGCCCTCTCTGGTGTTCCAGGCGCAGAACGTCGACGCAGTGCTCGACAACGATCCGATCGCCCAATACCGGGTCGAACGCTACGGTATGGCCCTGAATGTCGGACGGCAGATCGGCAACAACGGCGAAATGCGTTTCGGCGTCGGCGAAGCCTGGGGCAAGGCCGACGTGCGCATTGGAGATCAGGACCTGCCGAGCGAACACTTCAACGAGGGCTTCTACTCGCTGAAGTATTCGTTCGACTCGCTGGACAACGTTTACTACCCCCACGACGGCAAAGACATCAGCCTGACCTTGCTGCAATTCGAACCAAGCCTGGGTTCGGACACCCGTTACCGCCAGTGGGAGTTCAAGCTGGACAAAGCCATGAGTCGCGGTCCGGATACGCTGATTCTCGGTGGCCGCTATGGACGTACGCTGGATGACACCAACGTGGTGACCTCAAGCTTCCTGCTCGGCGGCGCACGGCAGTTGTCGGGCTTTCGCGAGGACTCGATCTCCGGGCAAAACGTCAGCCTGATGCGCGCGGTGTATTACCGCCGGTTGACCCCGCGTTCGTACCTGCCACTGGACTTCCCGTTGTATGCCGGCGCCTCGCTGGAACGCGGCCGGGCGTGGAACAACGACAACGAATTCGACAGTGGCTACATCAACGCCGCCAGTGTGTTCATCGGTTTCGATACGCCGTTGGGACCGTTGAATTTCACCTATGGCTTGAATGATGCGAATGAACAGGCGGTTTATCTGAATCTGGGGCAGACGTTCTGATCATTCAGGTGGATTGATGTTGCCGGCCCTGAGGCCTTCGCGAGCAAGCTCGCTCCCACAATGGAGCGCATTCCAACTGTGGTAGCGAGCTTGCTCGCGAAGGTGAAAGTCCAGTCACTGCACAATGCGGTGACTCAACATCAGCGAATACCCGCGAGTAACGTCCGCGCCGTTTGCTTGAGAGGCTCGTCCCCTTCCTTGAGCAACTCATTGAGCAGCGCAATGGCGCTGTCGATATCCCCGTCATCAATACAGGTTTGCGCCTGTTCAAGCTTCACCGAAGCGACAGCAGGTTCCGGCTCCTGCGGTGTCAGTGGCTCCAGCGCCAGTGATGGCGGCGGGTCACCAAATTCATTGAGAAAGTCATCATCCAGTGGCTGCGCGTCGGGTTCGGGAATCCACTCCAGCTCCGCCTCGTCACTCGCGGCGACCTCGGGCAACTCGAAGTCCACCGGCAGCACTTCAAGGCTTGAGTCCGACGCGGGGGCGCCCGCGGATGGCTGATCTGCGGCCGTCCGACTGTCTTCAAGATCCCAACTTGAAGCCATCGACAGCTCCCCCAGGTTCAATTCGAAATCGTCCTCAGGCGCCGGCGGTGCTGGCGCAATCGGTGCTGCAGCGATGACAGGCAACACCGGTGTGATCGCTGCAGCACGGGTGAGCTTTGGATGACGCGCCCGGATCGCCTCCAGTTGCAGAGGATCGACTCCTGCCCCGCGCAATTGGTTTTCCTGTTGCTCGAAAGCGGCACTGTCGCCCTGACGCCCCAACACTTCAAGCAATTGCACGCCCAGATCGGTGCGTTCCGGCTCTTTGTCCAAGGCATCGCGCAACAGCCCGACGGCCTCGTTCAGGCGTCCGTAGGCCAGGTAAATTCCCACCGCCTCCAGCACATCTCCCGCCGCCGGCTCTTCACGATGCTCGGGTGTTGCACCGAGGCCTATCGAGGGCGCAGTGGATCTGTCGTCCAGATCCGGCTCGTGACCGGTCGGGGCAAGCGCCAGCGGCGCTGCATTTTCGGCCAGTTGCCGGCGACGGCGCACGAACAGCCCGCCCGCCAGCAGGCCCAACAACAGCAGCAAGCCGCCGAACAGCGGCCAGTTGAGATCATTGTCCTCGACTGGCAGCGCGGCGGGTGCTGGCGCTGGGGTTGGCGGCGTAATCACCGGTGCCGGAGGCTTTTGCAATTCGGTCAAACGCGTTTGCAGATCACTGACCTGTTTTTTACCGTCGGCAATCTGCACATCCTGCGCCTGCAGTTTGACGTTGAGTTCGTCCACCGTCTTTTTGCAGTTGCTGATTGAGCAATACGCTGGTCGCCAATTGCTCCGCGAGGGCATCGCTGGCGGGCGAAGCCGCCGCTGGAGATGTCGGCGCCGAGGACGGTGCATCGCGTTTGCCCTGGGCTGCCTGCGGCGCCGCGGTGGCAGGCTCGACGGCGGGAAATTCAGAGGATTGCGGATGGGGATCGGGTTCATCCGTGGCCGGTACGATACTGGGCGATCCAGGCGGATCGATCAGCACCGTGTACTCGCGCAGCAGGCGGCCATTGGGCTGATCGAGCTGCAGCAGAAAATTCAGAAAGGGTTCCTTGACCGGCTTGCGCGAGGTCACCCGGATCATCTGACGATTGCCATGCAGGATCGGGGTGAACTTGAGGTCATTGAGGAAGAACACCCGTTCCACCCCGGCCCGGCCGAATTCATCTGCCGAGGCCAGGCTGGCCGAGAGATCGCTGGCACTCAAGCCAGCGGCATCCACCAGCGCAATGTCGGCCTTGAATGGCTGATTGAGACCCGAGTGAACCGTGATGTCTCCCAGGCCCAGTGCCATCGACCAGGTCGAATAGCTGAAAACGCCAGCGACCAGCAGCCATTTGGCGCCACTGCGCAGTACCACGTGCCGACTTGCGTGCATGAGCATCCCTTAGATAAGCAAAACCGGTTTCTATGCATTCGCACATCCGGTACGAACACGATATTGCCCAGTAGTTCTTATAGTCTGCTCAGCGCGATCTCTCAAAAAACCGGCACGCGGTTATGCCTCAAGATTTTTCCAGGTTGCCCAGAATGTGCCCGTGAACCCGCATGCACACCTTCAAATCCGCCTCGTCGACGCCTTCGAACAATTCATGGCGCAGTTGCGTGGCAATGGTTTCGATTTGTTCGATCAGCGGCAGCGCAGGTGCGCAGAGCACGATTTTTTTCGCCCGGCGGTCTTCCATCACCGACTGGCGTTGCACCAGGCCCTGGCTTTCCAGACTGTCGAGCAAACGCGCGAGGGTCGGCCCCTCGACGCCGACACTTTGCGCCAGCTCGCGTTGGGTCGGCGCCTCTTCGAAACGCGCCAGATGCAGCAGCACCAGCCAGCGCGCCTGGGACAATCCCAGCCCCGCCAGTCGGCGATCCAGTTCGGCGCGCCAGCCACGGGACATCTGGGCCAATTGCATGCCAAAGCGGTGTTGATCGGTTAACGGCATAAAACACTCATGAGTAGACTGACAAATAGAGAAAAACTAATTATTAGTCAGCTAAGCATGACATTTGGCTATAGGCAAGAGCCGACCTGTACTGAATCGTTACAACTGCCTGACGGTTGGCGCAAACGCCCTCTTACATTTCAAACTCAGATTGCAACGCAGCCCTGACGCAGTAAAGAACGCCTTCCGGAACCCGACCGGCGAACAGCTCGGCCACTTCGGCGACCGACGGCAACTCGCCTTCGCCGTCGAGGAACGCATCCTGCACCTCGCCCATCAGTTCTTCAGGCAGGTCGAGCGCCTGCTCCAGCGACAATTGCTGCTTGCCAATGGCCTCGGCGAGCATGGTGTAGACGTTCTTTTTCCGAGCACTGCAACTGCCCGGCGATCTGCATCGGGGTCATGCCGGCGCGGGCCAGCGTGATCAGTTCGTGGCGCACGTCGGCCACCGCTTTCGGCGCTTCGGCTTCGCCGCCAAGCACTTCGAGGAAGGCCTCGCCGTAACGCTCCAGCTTTCGCGCACCCACGCCGCTGACCCGCGCCATGTCGGCCAGCGAGGTTGGCTGGCTGCGGAGCATTTCCAGCAGCGTCGAGTCGGGGAAGATGACGTACGGTGGCACACCATGCTCTTCGGCGAGTTTGCGCCGCAGCGCACGCAGGGCTTCCCACTGTTCGCGCTCTTCGCCGCGCACCAGTTGGCTGGCCGGGCTCTTGCTGGCGGTCTTGGCGGTGACCTGCGGCTTGAGGTCGCGGCGCAGTTCCAGCGTCACCTCGCCCTTGAGCAATGGCCGACAGGTGTCGCTCAGGCGCAAACCGCCATAGCCCTCGTGATCGACGTCGGCCAGACCACGCGCCACCAACTGACGAAACAGCGAGCGCCATTCGCTTTCGCTCAGCGCCTTGCCGACGCCATACACCGACAGATGCTGATGACCGAAGCTGCGGACCTTTTCGTTATCCTTGCCCAGCAACACGTCCACCAGATGGCCGACGCCATAGCGCTGGCCGGTGCGATAGATCGCCGACAGCGCCTGACGCGCCGGCTCGGTGGCGTCCCAGGTCTGCACACCGTCGACGCAGTTGTCGCAGTGGCCGCACGGCTCGGGCATGTCTTCGTCGAAATAGGCCAGCAGCGTCTGCCGGCGGCAGCGGGTTTCTTCGCAGAGCGAAAGCATGGCGTCGAGCTTGTGCTGCTCCAGGCGCTTGTGGCGCTCGTCGCCTTCGGAGTTCTGCAGCATCTGCTTGAGCATCACCACGTCTTGCAGACCGTAGGCCATCCACGCATCCGCCGGCAGGCCATCACGACCGCCGCGCCCGGTTTCCTGATAGTAGGCCTCAAGGGATTTCGGCAGGTCGAGGTGCGCGACGAAGCGCACGTTGGGCTTGTCGATGCCCATGCCGAACGCCACGGTGGCGACCATGATCAGGCCCTCCTCGTTGAGGAAGCGTTTCTGGTGATAGGCGCGCAAATCGTTGGGCAGACCGGCGTGATACGGCAGCGCCGGGAAGCCCTGCTCGGTGAGGAACGCGGCGACTTCCTCGACCTTTTTTGCGCGACAGGCAGTAGACGATGCCGGCATCGCTGCGGCGCTCGGCAAGGAACGCCAGCAACTGCTTGCGCGGCTGCTCCTTGGGCACGATGCGGTAGAAGATGTTCGGCCGGTCGAAACTCGACAGAAAGCGCTCGGCGTTCTGCAGGTGCAGGCGGGTGACGATTTCTTCGCGGGTGCGCTTGTCGGCCGTGGCGGTCAGGGCGATGCGCGGCACATCGGGGAACATTTCCGCCAACTGGCCCAGTTGCAGGTATTCCGGGCGGAAGTCATGACCCCACTGCGATACGCAATGCGCCTCGTCGATGGCAAACAGCGCAATGTTCAGCCCTTGCAGGAACGACAGCATGCGCGGCTGTACCAGACGTTCCGGCGCCAGATAGAGCATCTTCACTTCGCCACGCTTGATTCGCGCCGCCAGATCGCGCTGCTGTTCGGCGCTCAGCGTGGAGTTCAGTGCAGCAGCGGCCACGCCCAGTTCTTCGAGGGTGGCGACCTGATCGTCCATCAGGGCGATCAACGGCGACACCACCACCGCGAGGCCTTCGCGCAGCAGCGCCGGTACCTGGAAGCACAGGGATTTGCCGCCACCGGTAGGCATCAGCACCAGCGCATCACCGCCGCTGGCCACGCGCTCAATGATCGCACCCTGGCGGCCACGGAAACTGTCGTAGCCGAAGATGTCCTTGAGGACGCGTTGAGCCTGTTCGAGCATAAAAACTCCAAAAATCTACCGAAACATCCCTGCACAGGCTGGTTCAGGACAGCCAGGGCTGCTTAAACAAAACGTAAGAGCGCATTGCAATGACAGCCGCGCGACAAGCAGGGAGCGCAAAACGCGGCAGTATACCCGAGCCCTTCCCGACGAGGGGTGCCGCTGAGTAGAGTCATTCCTGCACCCCTCTGCAGGAGCTGCCGAAGGCTGCGATCTTTTGATCTTGATCTTGAAAAAACAAAATCAAAAGGATCGCAGCCTTCGGCAGCTCCTACAGGAATCCTCGGTGGATCTGCGGGCCATGGCGGGGCAAATCTGCCATGCGGCTGGCTTGAGCGCGCAAGAAGGCCTAGAATTCCCGCATTGTTTATTCCCCAAGGTAGCCCCGTAATGTCCTTCGCTGAGCAACTGACCCGCCTGCAAGTCTTCCTCGACGCCGACGAGCTGCACGAAGAGGCGCTGGATTACGTGGCCGCCCACGGTTACCTGACCGCCCTGTCGATCTGTGCAGAAGATGTACCGGAGCGTGAGTGGATCGACGCCCTGTTCGCCGAAGAGCCGCATTACAGCAGCGACGCACAGCGCGAAGAGATCGAAGCCACGCTGATCGGCCTCAAGGCACACATCGCCCGCCAACTGGCGTCCGACGAAGAATTCGAGCTGCCGTGCGATCTGGATCTGGGCGACGAGCCGGACGACTCCGAACTGCGCGGCTGGTGCATCGGTTTCATGGAAGGTGTGTTCCTGCGCGAAGCGGCCTGGTTCGAAACCGCTGAAGAAGAAGTCAGCGAAATGCTCCTGCCGATCATGGTCGGTTCGGGTCTGTTCGACGAGCAGCCAGAGTTCGAAGACATCGCCAAGGACGCCAACCTGATGGACGACATGATCGTGCAGATCCCGGAAGCCCTGACCGCGCTGTATTTGCTGTGCCAGGCCCCGGACGAAAAACCGGCGATCCTCAAGCCACGCCATCACTAAGATCCGGCCTATGGACAACCCCATAGGCAACCGCCCCCTGATGTTGCGCTACTTGCTGCTGGCCATCGGCTGGATCAGCGTGGTATTGGGGGTGATCGGGATTTTCCTGCCCGTGCTGCCCACCACTCCCTTCCTTCTGCTCGCAGCGGCCTGCTTCGCGCGCAGCTCTCCACGTTTCTATCAATGGCTGGTCGAGCATCCAAAGCTTGGGCCATGGATCCGCGACTACCTCGATGGCAATGGCATTCCGCTCAAGGGCAAGGTCTACGCGATCGGCCTGATGTGGGCGAGCATTCTGTTCTCGTGCTATCTGGTGCCACTGCCATGGGCGCGGGGGTTCATGCTGACCAGTGCGGTGCTGGTGACGGTCTATATCCTGCGGCAGAAAACCCTGCACAAACCTTGATTCCCACTGTAGGAGCTGCCGAAGGCTGCGATCTTTTGATCTTGTTGTTTAAAAAATCAAAGATCGCACCTTCGGCAGCTTCTTCAGAGGGACGGCGTTCGCGCAGGATTTTGTTGTTTAGCCCGAAGCTCTGTGACCGCTCGTCTTAAACCTGCCCGCACCTGTCAGATCTGACAGTAGGCAGCCGCCTCCACCTGATGTGAGATGAGTCAGTTCCGTCTGGACAGACTTCTTTCACTCAAGGTACGCGCCATGGATATCCAGTCATCAACTCTGAATCAGTTATTCGTGTTGTACCCGTTGATCATCCAAGGCTCGATAACACCGGTCAAACCCGATGGCATCGCTGACGTGGGAGTGTCCAGAGCGCTTGTAACCGCCGATCCAAGGGGGCTTGAAGTATTGATTGACCCTTGGGTCGAACTGCAAATGCTTGCCTCGACCAAGGCCGCCCATGATCGAGTCGACGTCTACGTTGACGGCGAAAAAACCCCCGCGGGCAAGACCATTGCTCCAGGTGAAGAAAATCAACGCCTCTCGCTGTACATACCATCCGATTTTTTCAACCAAGGGGTCAATACGGTTAACTACGTCGTCACGCGCGTGGGTGGGAATGTTGAAGAATCAAGAAAATTAACCGTGCTGTACAACCTGCGTCCTTCGACGAGTCTGGTATTGACGATTCCACCCGACGTCGTCACCCATGGCGTGAGTGCCGATCGGGCTGCGCAGGGCGTTGTGTTCACGTTCACTTACACTAACCGCCGGTCATTTGATCGTATCGAGTTTAAGTTGGGCGATACCATTTTCAGATTCAACGTCCCGGATGCCCCGGCTCCGATCACCCTGACGCTGTTCACGGCAGACTTCGAAAAGGCAGGCGACGGCCCCGATGCGGTCGCCGAGTTCTACGTCATCGATCAGTTGGGCAATCGCGCACGATCTTCTGAACAAATCATAGACATACACCTCAGCCGCCTTGATCTGCGCGCCCCGACCGTCATCGGTCAGTCCGGCAACAACTTCAGCCCGACCCAGCCGCAAATCCGCGTGATGATCCCCACAGGCTTGTTGCCCAGCGACTTGGTTTTCGTGAATTGGACCGGTTCGACAGCCGCCGCAGAAGGCTCCTACACCAGCCCGCAACGACTGGTCAGTGCCGGCCTGGAAATCGCGGTGCCGCGCTCAGTGCTGGCCTTCTCCCTGAACAGCCCCATCACCGTGGACTACACCGTTATCCGCAACGGCGTATCCACCACATCACCGCCGTTGAAACTGAACATTCTTCCGCTACCCGCATCGGCCCTGATTCCTCCAAAAATCATCGACGCCGACGCAAACAACGTGCTCGACGTCAATGCACTCGGCACTAAAGACGCGACCATCCACGGCTTGCTCTGGACGCTGATCGACGTCGGTCAGCACGTATGGCTGCGGCTGGAAGGCAAGAAAGCCGACGGCAGCGCGCACAACCTGACGGTCTGGAATGGCGGCGGCAATTACGTCAACGCGACGTGGCTGAACCAAGGGTTCTGGCCACGGACATTCGCCAACAGCTTCCTCAAGCAACTTGGCCACAATACCCCCCTGACCCTCCACTTCCTGGTAGCGCTGGATAAGAGCAACATCAAAGACAACGCGGTGGTGTTTCCACTTCGCACCTACACCATCCGATCGGTCGCCCTGGTGGCACCGACGATCACTTCGGTGAAGGACTTGAGCGGCTGGGAAATTCCCGACAACGGCTACACCGTGCATAAGGAAGTGACCGTCAGCGGCACGGCGCCCGCCGGTCAGGAGGTGGAGGTTTTCGTCGGCAGCCTTGCCAAAGGCAAGGCCAAGGCCGCAACGAACGGCGCATGGAGCCTCCCGCTCACCGGCCTCACGCAGGACGTGCCGCTCAGCATCAAAGCCGTCGGCCAATATGCAACCAATCCGTCATCGAACGTGAGAAAACTCACCGTCGTGTACGGCCAAAGACCGGCCATTACCGCCGCGCATGACGCCAGCGGCGTTGCGATTGCCAATGGCGGCACGACCTCCGATACCAGCGTCACACTGTCGGGCTCGGCCAATGCATTTCTTGAAGTCGAAATCTTCGATGGCTCCACGTCCAAAGGCAAGGTCAAGGCAGACGGCAGTGGTAAATGGAGATTCACACTCACGGGTCTGACCCGAGCCAGTCACGGATTCACGGCAAAAGCGCTGTACGGGTCGAGTACTGTTTCGCCAGTGTGGACGGTGATCGTAGGGCAGGAGGTGGCGCCGACGATTACTTCGGTAAAAGGCACGATCAATACCAGCGAGATTGCCAACGGTGCGTCTACCTATGAGAAAAAAAATCGTCTTGACCGGTGCAGCGAGCCCCAATGCGCTGGTCGAAATTTACGACGGCAGTGTCCGCAAGGGACAGATCAAGGTGAACGCTTCGGGAGTGTGGACGCAGACAGTTTCCGAACTCATCGCCGGCCTGCACAGTTTCACCGTAAAAGCCGTGTATGGCTCGGGCGCCGTTTCGGCGCAGAGGAAACTGACGGTGCAAGTCGTGCTTTCGGAGAACTTCGATAGTTATCCATCCCGAACCATAACGGCTGGCGGACAGATTACTTTGCCCAGCATGACAATTGCATTTTCCGGAGGAAGTGGAAGCCTCGGGATCACCGCTCTTTCGAGTATCAAGCCAACTCACGGAGGACCATTCAGCGCCATAGCCAACAGAAGTTCGGGGCAGATTCTTGAAATGCACGTGG
>NZ_JABULD010000002.1:0-2022 GCF_014060985.1 Pseudomonas sp. MD195_PC81_125 | reverse complement strand
TGTCAGGCAACTGCATTGTTGGCTGACACACCGCATTCGCGAGCAGGCTCGCTCCCACAGTTTTCGTAAAGGCACTATGGACGAGCAGCGCAGCACGCAACAGATTCACCTGAAACGATAAAAACCGTATCAGGACGCGGCAGAACGCCGCAGGCAGCACTTCAATCTGATCCGTACAAATGAAAGATTCCTGAGCCTGTTTTGTTTCCAGCGCTGTTCCTACAGTGCAGCTCGTGCCAGACCAGGGTGGCCTGGCAAGACTTTGCAACCGTGGAAGAACTGACCATGAGCACAGCAACAATCGGGCAGGCTTATAACTACAAGGTCGTCCGCCAATTCGTTATCGCGACGGTGTTCTGGGGTGTCGTCGGCATGGCGATGGGGGTATGGATCGCCTCGCAACTGGTGTGGCCGGACATGAACCTCGATCTGCCCTGGACCACCTTCGGCCGCTTGCGGCCATTGCACACCAGCCTGGTGATTTTCGGTTTCGCCGGCAGCGCGCAATTCGCCGCCAGTTACTACGCGGTGCAGCGTACCTGCCAGGTGCGGCTGTATTCGGACAAGCTCGCCGCCTTCACGTTCTGGGGTTGGCAATCGGTGATCGTGATCATGCTGATCACCCTGCCGCTGGGCTACACCACCACCAAGGAATACGCCGAGATCGAATTCTCCGGCGCGGTGTGGATGGCGGTGGTCTGGGTGGCGTATGCATCGTGTTTTTCACCACCGTGGTGCAGCGCAAGACCAAACACATCTACGTCGGCAACTGGTTTTTCGGCGCGTTCATTCTGGTGATCGCCATGCTGCACGTGGTCAATCACCTGTCGATTCCGGTGGACTGGTTCAAGTCCTATCCGGTGTATTCCGGGGCCACCGATGCCATGGTGCAGTGGTGGTACGGGCATAACGCGGTGGGGTTCTTCCTGACCACCGGCTTCCTCGGGATGATGTATTACTTCGTGCCGAAACAGGTCAATCGCCCGGTGTATTCCTACCGGTTATCGATCGTGCACTTCTGGGCACTGATCACCCTGTACATCTGGGCCGGCCCGCACCACTTGCACTACACCGCGCTGCCGGACTGGGCGCAGTCCCTCGGTATGGCAATGTCACTGATCCTGCTGGCGCCGAGCTGGGGCGGGATGATCAACGGCATGATGACCTTATCGGGCGCCTGGCATAAGTTGCGCACCGACCCGATCCTGCGCTTTCTGGTGCTGTCACTGGCGTTCTACGGCATGTCGACGTTCGAAGGCCCGATGATGGCGATCAAGACCGTCAACGCCCTCTCCCACTACACCGACTGGACCATCGGCCACGTTCACGCCGGGGCGCTGGGCTGGGTGGCGATGATCACCTTCGGCGCGACTTATCACATGGTGCCGAAAGTCTTTGGCCGCGAGCAGATGTACAGCACACCGCTGATCAACCTGCACTTCTGGCTGGCGACCATCGGTACGGTGCTGTACATCGCCTCAATGTGGGTCAACGGCATCACTCAGGGCCTGATGTGGCGGGCGATCAACGAGGACGGCACGCTGACCTACTCGTTTGTCGAGGCGCTGCAGGCCAGTCATCCGGGCTTCATCGTGCGCTTTGCCGGCGGGGTGTTCTTCCTCAGCGGCATGCTGCTGATGGCCTACAACGTCTGGCGCACGGTGCGGGTCGCCGACGTGGCGCTGGCGCGCAGTCAGGCGCAGATCGCCTGAGGCCGGGAGCTGAAGAGGATGGATATTTTCTTGAATGTGCTGGGCGTGGTGTTTCTGTGGCTGGCGGTGGAGTACTGCCTGCGCCATCAGACTTCAGAGAGCCTCGACGATGCGAGCATGGTGCCATTTGCCGATGATCCGGAGGTGGCACGGCGGGTGGAACTGGCCACCGGAAAACCCGTGAAAGCGGTGGCGCCGGAACAGGCGAAACCGGGCTGGATCAACCTCGACATGTAATCCCCGCCCCGTGTAGGAGCTGCCGAAGGCTGCGATCTTTTTGATTTTGATTTTCTAAAAACAAGATCAAAAG